>NZ_JBIXLM010000028.1:0-56993 GCF_045798545.1 Paeniglutamicibacter sp. ORCA_105
CCCCCCCCCCCCCCCCCCCCCCCCCCCCCCCCCCCCCCCCCCCCCCCCCCCCCCCCCCCCCACAGCATGTTTCATCCACCCAAACCCGGAAGGCCCAGGCCATGACACAGCAGAACGAACGCGGTTCCGCTGCCGTTGAATTCGCCATTGTCCTTCCCGTCCTGCTCATGCTGGTCATGGGCATCATCGAGTTCGGGCATGCCTACAACGCCCAACTCACTCTGACCCAGGCCGCCCGCGAGGGCGTCCGGGTCATGGCCATCTCCAATGATCCGGCCAAGGCGCGCTCGGCCACCAAGATGGCCGCCACATCCCTGTTTTCCTCGATCACCGATGGAAACGTGGCCATCTCCCCCGCAGCCTGCACGCCCGGCACGCAGGCCAGCGTCACCATCACCTACCCCCTGTCGACGATCACCGGCATCGTCTCCCCCATCACCCTCACCGGCAAGGGGGTCATGCGATGCGGAGGCTAAGGAAATCTTCGGATTCCGAACGCGGAACCGTGAGCGTCATGACCGCCCTGCTGCTGGTCGTCCTGCTCGGCTTCACCGCCCTCGTGGTGGACGTCGGAATGCTGTACGCCGAAAAGGCCCAGCTGCAAAACGGCGCGGACGCCGCGGCGCTTGCCGTTGCACAGGAATGCGCCCGTAGCCTGGCCAGCGCCAACTGCGCCACCGCCTCTCCGCTGGCTGCAAACTACGCGAAATCCAACGCCAACGACGGGCTCAGCAACATCCAGTCCGTCCAGCTGAACAAGAGCGCGGGCACTGTCACCGTGACCACAGGAGCCCAGCAGGCAGGCGGCGAAGCCAACAAGGTCTCGCTGTCCTTCGCCCGCATCCTGGGCTTTGACTCGGCCGAAGTCGGTGCCAGTGCCGGAGCCCAATGGGGCAGCCCGGTGGCCGGTCCCACCGTTTTCCCTGCGGCATTCTCCGTCTGCCAAGTCGAAGGCCACGTCGACGGCGGACTCCAACGCCTGGGGTTGCACGGCGGGTCCTACGCCAACCCGGGCTGCAACTACGGACCCGCGGGGGCACCTGTCCCCGGCGGCTTCGGCTGGCTGTCGCAGATTCCCGGACAGTGCGGCGGCTACATCGACCTGCTGGTCCAGGAAGGCGGCAGCGCCCCGGGCAACAGCGAGCCGCCCAACTGCGACGCTGTCCTGAACCGCTGGGCCGCCGAGATCGCTGCCGGCGGCCGTCCCACGGTTCTGCTTCCGGTCTTCAACCTCGCCATCGGAACCGGCTCCGGGGCCATCTACAAGATTTCCTCCTTCGCTGCCTTCGAGGTCGCCGGCTGGAAGTTCACCGGTGGGTCCTCGCTGCCCTCCGTATTCCGCAACACCACCGCCTACGCCGGTTCCCAGGCATGCACAGGGGACTGCCGCGGCATCATCGGCAAGTTCGTCCGCTACGTGTCCCTCGACGAGGGGCACATCCTAGGACCTGTCAACAAATATGGTGCCACCGTCGTCCGAATGACCCACTAGGAGCTTTTCTTGAAATCCCGACTCTTGGGCGGTGTTGCCGCCGCCGTCCTCGCGCTGCTGGGCGCCGTCCTCGTCTACTCCTACGCGGCAAACGCCGACGCGCGCGCCATGGCGGCACTGACGCCCACCAACGTCTTGGTCGTTCGCCAGGCCGTTCCCGAGGGAACGTCCGTTGCGGACCTTGGCGAATCCGTGGCACTCGAAGCCAGGCCCGCGGGCACCGTGCCAGCCGGGGCGATGGCCACCCTGGACAATGTCGCCGGCCAGGTGACGGTCGCGGATCTGGCACCCGGCGAGGTGCTGCTCTCCAGCCGTCTCGTCGACCCTGCCTCCCTCCAAACACCCGGCACCGTCGCGGTGCCCAAGGGCCTGCAGGAAGTCAGCTTCGCCCTGGAGCCGCAGCGGATGGTCGGCGGCAACATCACCGCCGGAAGCACCGTCGGGGTCTTCGCCTCCTTCGACAAGGGAGCGATCAAGGACGATGCAGGTTCCCCGGCCACCGGCCGGGTCTTCCACAAGATGCTCGTCACCCGGCTCCAACGCGCCGATGCCGCAGTGGAACCGGCCGAAGGCGCCCAGGCCATGCCCGCGGGCACCATGCTCGTCACCGTCGCGGTCAATGACCGCGATGCCTCGAAGCTCATCCACTCCGCCGAATTCGGCCGGATCTGGCTGACCAACGAACCCAAGGATGCCAAACAGGAATCCCGTCCCCAGCCAGTTCGCCTATCGGAGGTGTACCCGTGAGCCGTTTCGTCCTGATCTCCCCGGATGCCCAGTTTGACCAGCTCGTCCGCGCCGCCGTCGAAGGCGGCCTGCACGGTGAGGTGCGCTCCTTCCTGACCACCAGCGTGCCCACCGACCCCCGGCAATTGCTGGACTCCCTGGAGCAGGCCCCCGAGGTCCTGATCCTGGGTCCCGGCATCCCCGTCGAGGAGGCCCTCCGCCTGGCCACCGTCTTCGATGTCCAGTGCCCGGAAATCAGCGTCGTCCTCGCCGCCGAGTACGACCCCGAACTCGTGGTCTTGGCCATGCGCGCCGGCATCCGCGACGTCCTCGGCCCCTCGGCCGACATCGCCCAGGTCGCATCGGTGCTGGACCGCGCCTGCCAGGCGCACTCGGCACGCAGCCGCCACCACCAGCCGGCGAGCGCCGAACCGCAGGAGAAAAAGGGCCAGGTGATTGGCGTGTTCTCCCCCAAGGGCGGCGTGGGCAAGACCACCGTGGCCACCAACCTTGCCGTGGGCCTGGGCAAGATCGCGCCCATGGGCGTCGTCATTGTCGACCTGGACCTGCAATTCGGGGACGTCGCCTCCGCGCTGTCGCTGGATCCCGAGCACACCGTGATGGACGCCGTTTCCTTCTCGGCGAGCCAGGACACCCTGGTCCTCAAGGCCTTCCTGACCGTCCACCCCGCCGGGCTCTACGCGCTGTGCGCATCGAAGAACCCCGCCGACGCCGACCACGTCACCAGTGAGCACATCGAGCGCCTGCTCGACCAGCTGGCAGGGGAATTCCAGTACGTCATCGTGGACAGCGCCCCCGGCCTCACCGAGCTCGCCCTGACCGCCATGGAACGCTGCACCGACGCCGTGTGGGTCAGCGGCATGGACGTGCCCAGCGTGCGCGGACTGCGCACCGGCCTGGATGTGCTCAAGAAGCTGGATATCCTTCCCGAAACCCGCCACGTGGTGCTGAACATGGCCGACCCCAAGACGGGGCTGACCATCGGCGACATCGAGACCTGGATCGGCGCCCCGGTGGATGTGAGCATCCCCCGCTCGCGGACCGTGGCATTCTCCACGAACCGCGGCATCCCGGTGCTCCAGGATTCCAAGCCAGACCGCGCGGTCAAGGGCTTCGCCCACCTCGCCCGGCGCTTCGATCCGCAATGGCGGGCCCAACCCGCCCGCAAGCTTCACCGACGGGTGGTCGTGCGATGAAACTCTCCGAGCGACTCAGCGCCGCGGAAAACGCTGCGCCCTTGAACCGTGCCGCCGGCGCCCGCCAGACGGCAACCCAACGCCTGGACAACGCCGTGCCCCAGGCGGCTTCCGTCCCCATGCCCGCAGCCAAAACGGTCATGCCTTCGGCGGCGCCCGCTGACATCTACAAGCCGGCCGTGCAGGCACCCGTCGCGGGTTCGGCGAGCGCGAAGGCCTCGATCTCCCACCCGGTGGATGCCTATGCCGGGCTGAAGCAGCGTGCCGCCAAGGCACTGTTCGAACGCATGGGAAGCCGCTTCAACGATTCCACCCTGACCGAGGAGGATCTGCGCGCCAGCGCCCGCGAGGAACTGGTCCAGGTCATCGACGCCGAAAAGGTCCCGCTCTCCCCCGCCGAACGCTCACGCCTGATCAACGACGTGGCCAACGACGTGCTGGGCTATGGTCCGCTGCAGCAGTATCTGGAGGACGAGGACGTCACCGAGATCATGGTCAACCGCATGGACAGGATCTACGTGGAGCGCAAGGGCAAGCTGGTCCTCAGCGACTCGCGCTTCAGCTCCGAGGAGCACCTGCGCAAGGTGATCGAGCGCATCGTGGCCAAGGTGGGCCGTCGCATCGACGAGTCCTCGCCGCTGGTCGATGCCCGCCTGGAGGACGGGTCGCGTGTCAACGCGATCATTCCGCCGCTGGCGGTGGGCGGTTCCTCCCTGACCATCCGAAAGTTCAGCAAGATCCCGCTGACGGTGCAGGACCTGATCCGCTTCGGCACGCTGACCCCGGCGATGGCCGAACTGCTCAATGCCTGCGTCAAGGCGAAATTGAACATCATCGTTTCCGGAGGCACCGGCACGGGCAAGACCACCTTGCTCAACGTGCTGTCCTCCTTCCTGCCCGAAACCGATCGCATCGTCACCATCGAGGATGCCGTCGAACTCCAGATCCAGCAGGACCACGTCGTGCGCCTGGAAAGCCGCCCGCCCAACACGGAAGGAAAAGGCGAAGTGACCATCCGCGAACTGCTGCGCAACTCCCTGCGCATGCGCCCGGACAGGATCGTGGTGGGCGAGGTCCGTGGCGGCGAATCCCTGGACATGCTCCAGGCCATGAACACCGGCCACGACGGCTCGCTCTCCACGGTGCACTCGAACTCGCCCCGCGACGCCATCGCCCGGCTCGAGACCCTGGTCCTGATGGCAGGCATGGACCTTCCGCTGCGCGCCATCCGCGAACAGATCGCCTCCGCCGTGCACCTGATCATCCAGATTTCCCGGCTGCGCGACGGCACGCGGCGCATCACGCACGTGACCGAGGTCCAGGGCATGGAGGGCGACATCGTCACCCTGCAGGATGCCTTCGTCTTCGACTTCGCCGCCGGCGTTGACGATGACGGGCGCTTCCGCGGCACGCCGATCCCCACCGGCATCCGGCCCACGTTCATGGACAGGTTCCAGGACATGGGCATCCAGGTTTCGCCCGCCGTCTTTGCCGGCCGGCAACACGCCGTCGCCAACGCCTAGGAGGGCGAGATGGAACTGATGATCGGATTGGCCTTCGTGCTGCTGGCCCTGGGCCTGGCACTGGGTATCGTATTTCGGCCGGCACGGGTTGCCGTGGATCGCCGTGCCCCCGTGGACGTCTCACCCACCACCGGGCTTTCCCGGCTTGCCGGCGGAACCACCGGATTCCTCGAATCCATGCTCGCCCGGCGCAAGCTGCGGATCTTCAGCAGCGAGGCGCTGGAAAGCGCCGGACTGCGCCTGCGCCAGAGCGAGTTCCTGGTGCTCATGGCCTCCGCCGCGCTCGTCGCCATGGTGCTGGGCATGCTGATTGCCGGACCTTCCCTGGGCGTGCTCTTTTTCCTGCTGGTCCCGGCGTTAGGGCACCTGTACCTGCAGCGTCGCACCGCCAAGCGCCGCCACGGATTCGGCGAGCAATTGGTGGACACCCTGCAACTGCTCTCCGGCAGCCTGCGTGCGGGGCACAGCATCCTGCGCGCCATGGACGCTGCAGCCCTGGAGTCCCCGGTGCCGACGTCCGAGGAGATGCGGCGCATCGTCTCGGAAACCAGCCTGGGAAGGGACCTGCTGGCCTCGCTGAACGACACCGCCACCCGGATGCAGAGCGAGGACTTCAAGTGGATCGCACAGGCCGTGCAAATCAACCGCGAGGTCGGCGGAAACCTGGCCGAAGTGCTGGACCAGGTCAATGAAACGATCCGCGAACGCAGCGAAATCAAGGGACAGATCGCGTCCCTTGCCGCCGAGGGCAAGTTCTCGGCCTACATCCTCATGGCCATGCCCGTGGGCATCATTGCCATGCTCATGGTCATCAGCCCCGGCTACATGACCCCGCTGTTCACCCAGCCCCTGGGCTGGGTCATGATGGGCGCCTCCGTCGTCCTCATGACCGTCGGCGGGTTGTGGATGCGCAAGATCATCGACTTGAAGTTCTGAGGACCGGAAAATGCCACTCATCGTCACCGCCGGCGCGTTGCTGGTCGGCTTCGCCATGCTCTACCTCGGTCTCGCCTTCTTCTCGGTCGACCGCAAGGGCCAGGCCGCCAGCAGGGAGAACCTGCGCCGCGGCCACGACCCGGAGGAAATCGCTGCCCGGCCGGATACCGGCCTGCTGGTGCGGATCGGCAGGCGCCTCACCCCCGAGGCGTATGTTCGCCGACTCGACAAGCTGCTCTCCCTGGCCGGGCGCCCGACCTCCATGCCGTTGGACCGCCTCCTGGCGGTGAAGCCCGCGCTGGCGTTGGCCGGTGCGGTCCTGGGGTTCCTTTTCGGCCTGGATCCGCACCCGATCATGAAGGTCATGGGGCTTGGGGTCTTCGTCGCTGCATATTTCATCCCCGACCTGCTGTTGATCAGCAACGGCCAGAAACGACAACAGGAATTGCAGCTTGAACTGCCCAATACGCTCGACCAGATGCTGATCAGTGTTGAGGCGGGCCTCGGATTCGAGGGTGCCGTGTCTCGGGCCGGTGAAAACGGCCGGGGACCCCTGGCGCAGGAATTGATCCGCACCCTGCAGGACATGCAGGTCGGCCGTTCACGCCGGGAGGCTTACTCCGCCCTCGCCCAGCGAACCAACGTCCCCGAATTGCGCAGCTTTGTCCAGGCCGTCGTCCAGGCGGATGCCTACGGCATCGCCATCAGCCAGGTCCTGCGGGTGCAAGCCAAGGTCATGCGGGTGAAAAGAAGGCAACGTGCCGAGGAGAAGGCCATGAAGTTGCCGGTCAAGATCCTGTTCCCGCTCCTGTTCTTCATATTTCCCGTTCTCTTCATCGCCATCCTTGGACCGGCGGTGATCAATGCCATCGCAACGTTCAGCGGGCAATGACCCCACGGAAGGCACCCTCATGACATCCCCACCCCGGGTGGGCCGCGCAGACGCTCCCGCGGGCCAACAGCCAATGGACCCAAGCACTGATCAGGCGGTCTTTAACGGCACTTACAACGTCTTGGCCCATTGCCAAACGCAGGATTCACGCAGATTGTCCCAGTTGTCCGGTTTTGCCCTTATCTTGCCCAGTCCCAGCGGATATCCTAAGGCAATGCACACTCCGTCCACCGCCCCGATCATGGGCCTAACCGACACCATGGCAGGGGTCGCCAGAGAAGACTCGCCAATGTCCACCTTGCCATCACCCAACGGCCAGCCCCTGGTGGATCTTGCGGTTCTCCGGGAGCTCGAGCAGCAAGTCGACGACCCTTCGATCGTCGTGGGCTTCGTCCACGACTTCGTGGATCTGTGGGAATCGCGTTATGAACGGTTGGCCCAGGCACTGGATCCCCTGGATCCGGATACTGCGCTGGACGCCCTGATCAGCATCAAGACTGCCGCTGCCATGGCGGGAGCCGTGCGCCTCGCAGGGGATGCGCGGGAACTGGGGGAAGTCGTCAAACGCGGCGATGAAGCGGCAGCGAAGGCCTTGTTGCCGCTTCTGGCATCCTGCGGGCAGCAGACCTTGCTTCAGCTGCAGGAGCATTACCCCAAGTCGAAGGAACAGGGCTAGGGGCGAATCATTCCTGTTCCGGATGGGGCGCCGCCATGCGGTAGCCCACTCCGCGCACCGTCAGCAGCCACTGCGGGTTTTTGGCGTCCTCACGAAGTTTCCGGCGCAAGTTCCCGATGTGCACCTCGATCGCGCGTTCATCGACATCGCTGACATAGCCGCGGCCACCGCCGCGTTGGGACTCGCCGCGGACGACATGGACCAGATCGGCCTTGGTCCGTACCGCGCCCACGTTGCGCAGCAGGTCCTGCAGAAGGTCAAACTCGCTTTTGGTCAGGGAAAGCCCGGCTCCTGACAACCGCGCGGTCCGCGCTTCGCTGTCCAGGACCAGGTCGCCGTGGCGCAGGACCGACCGTTTCCCGGTGGGTACCTGCACCGCCGGGAGCCGGGGTTCGGGTACCGGGGATCCGGAGCGCGGACGGCGCAACAGTGCCGCAACCCGGGCACGTAGTTCCCGCGGACGAAAAGGCTTAGTGAGGTAGTCATCGGCACCGGCATGCAAGGCGGTCAAGGTGTCCGCCTCATCGTCCCTGCCGGTCAACATGATGATGTAGCAGTCGCTGAACTGGCGGATGCGGCGAAGCACCTCATGGCCGTCGATGTCCGGCAGGCCAAGGTCCAGGGTCACGACGACCGGCTTCTTAATCCTGGCCATTTCCACGCCTTCGAGCCCGGTGGCCGCCGGGACCACATCGAACCCGGACTGCCGCAGTACCGCGACCACGAGGTTCCGGACGTCGGCGTCATCCTCAATGACCACGACGGTCCCTTGATCCATAGTCCGTGTCCTCTGGCGTAGGTTAAACGTAAATACGAATACACCTCCCCACGGGCTCCCCTAAATACCTACCAGTGGATTCCTGAAACCACAAGTGGAATGCAGGTTAAGCCAACGAAGAATGCTCGGGGAAGCCGGGGATTCCTGCCCAATCGCGAGTCCATGGTGGCACTATGGTTCCATGCGGTATTCAGGCGCGGGCATGAATGGTCGATCTTCCGTTGGGGCGGGAATCCCCGATCCCCTACAGCCGACGAAACTGCTGTTCCATCTGCGTCGGCTCGGGCCGCGGGCGCGTATCGGCCTCTGCCATTTGCCGCTGACCGTGGTGCTCACTTTCGCCATGATTGCCGCGACGGTCGCCTCGCCCATCCTGCTGGAGCGAGAACTCGTCGTGGCCGGGCTGGCCGGGCATGGAATGCTCATCCTTGCGGCGTGGCTGGTTCCGTGGGAACGGCTTCCACACGGTGCCCCGCTGCTGATCCCGGTCTGCGACTTGGTCGTCATCGGGTTGTTGCACAACGGGGCCTCGGACATCCTGCGGGGCCTGGCGGCACTCGCAGTGTTTCCGGTCATCTGGTTGTCGGTCTCGGGCATGTTCCCCTGGGCTGCGGCCATCATCAGCTTCGTGGGCCCTCTGGCAATCATGGCCGCGAGCGTGCCCTTGCTCTCTGGTGCGACGGGGACCCAGCTGACCAGCATGTTCCTGTTGCCCTTGATGCTTTTGGCCGTTTCCCTGGCCATCCGTTCGGTGGCCGGCAACGTGGCCGTGCAGCAACGGCAATTGGAGCGGCAAGACAGGGAATTGCGGGAGCTGTTGAATTCCAGCATCGAACGTGAACGACTGCTGGGCACCGTCCTTGACACCGTGGACGTGGGCATCGTGGCCGTTGATGCCCAAGGAAAAACCATCCTCTCCAACGAATGGCTCCGGCAATTGACCCGGCGCACCGCCGCGCAGGCAACCGCCGAAGAGGGATTGGTGCTGCTGGGCCAGGATCGGGAGGCGGTCCTCCCTGTCGACAAGCACCCGATCCGCAGGGCGGTGAATGGCGAGGAATTCGGCGACTACGTGGTGTGGACGGGGACGGGGAATGAACAACGGGCGCTCGGCACGGCTGCCCGGAGCATGCGCGGACGGGACGGAGGCTTCGGCGGGGCCGTGATCGCCTTCAGCGACGTGACGGGCCTCTACGAGGCGGTCTCGGCCAAGGACGAACTGATTGCCAACGTTTCCCACGACCTGCGCGCGCCGTTGACCTCGATCTTCGGAAACCTTGAGCTGGTGCTCGACCAGCTGGACATCGACGCCGAGGCAACCCTGGGCAGCATGGGCCAATACCTTCGGTACTCCCACCACAGCGCCGAACGCCTGCTCGAACTGGTCTCGGACCTGCTGCTCTCCGCCTCGGCTGCAACCACCATCCATCCCCGCAAGACCGACCTCGCCGGGCTGGTCCAGTCCTGCGTCGGGGCCGTCAGGCCGCAGGCGCAGGCAGCAAAGGTCTCAATCGTGACTGACTTTCCCTCCCCGCTGTGGGCTCACGCGGATCCGGCGAGGATCGCCCAGGTGGTGGACAACCTCATTTCCAATGCCATCAAGTACTCACCCGACGGCGGCGAGGTCCGCGTCACCGCGACCTCGAACGGACGCGAAGCGATCCTTGAAGTGCGCGACTCGGGTCTCGGGATATCTCCCCACGACGTGTCCCGGGTCTTCGACAAGTTCTTCAGGAGCAACGAGGTGCGTGATGCCGCCATCCCCGGGACCGGCCTGGGGCTCTCCATCGCCAAGGCCATCGTGGACCGGCATGGCGGAAGCATCCAGTGCACCAGCACTCCCGGCGAGGGCACCAGCATGAACGTCACCCTGCCCGTGGAGCCAGCCCTGGCATGATGGCCGGGGAACATCGAAGTGCCGGGTTGCCGGCCCCGATGGACCTAAAGAACGAAATAGCCAGGAAACTCCCGCTAGAACGCCGAGGAATTAGCAGAACCCCGCCCTCCGGAAGGATTGGGCAGGGTTCTTACCGCGGGAAGCATCGATGAAGGAGACCGATGCGAAAATCATGTATCAATTCACGGTGGGCAGCGGTGCCGGGGCAGGCGTCGTCGCGGTATTTGGTGAACCAGGCCTCCCCGCGAGTCGCTTGAATCCCTTGGCTATCAGCCAAACACCGATGAACACCTCCCAGAGACCGCCCGGAATGGCGTGCATCGAGAGCAGATCGAAACCCAGGATTTCGAGCGCGGAACCGCAAAGAATGATCGCGTACCCCGCGAGCCCCCACACCGCCAACGGACGCGGAAGCAAGTTCGCCCTGTAGAAGACCCAGCAAACAATCAGCCCGGCAACACCCAAGGTAAACATGGCGATGCTGTAGGCATAGAGCTGTGTCTGCATGAACACGGTGCTCAAACCAAGCAAGGACCCGTCGGACGTTTCTGCCACGCTGTCCAAGCCGGCGATGGGAACCTGGGCAAGTATCACCAGGACCATGATGGCAATGAACGTGGCATCAACGATCCTGAAACCCAGGTAGCCAACGGCCATCCGTTCGCTATGCTTTCGCAAAATTGGGTACATCAGGATTCCGTGGGCGACGTCGCCGGCCACGGTCAGCAACCAAAGCAGTGCTGCGATTGCCAACAGCATGCTGTTTTGTGAAATCGAGGCCATTCGATCGGGCGCCGAAAGGATGGACAGGATGAGAACGTTTCCGAGAATTCCGATGACCATCCCTGCCAAGTAGATGACACCGACGATTTTTGCGGTCCTTCTGTAAGATCCGGTCCCGGACTGAACCGCACCGACCATGATTTGGTTATGCATATTCTTTATCCCTTGTATCGTGGTTCGCCGTAGTCCTGAACAGCCAGGGAGATACAACCGGTGAAGCCGACGGGCCACCCCTCGACCGGCCCTGCGGGCTTCGCCATCTCCTCCAATGCGGGGACGGTATGAACCAGTTTGGCCCCCTCGACGGAACGATGTTCATTGGTCGTCAAGGGAAGCTTTTGATGACTGAAAATGGAGAGATGCCCATGCGGGGAGAAAATCTGGCGCATTCCCCGACAAGAAGATGGGGAGCGCAAGGATGATTCGGGCGCGGGTGATTGGTAAACGGACCTCGAGCGCGACGACGATTCCGATGGCTGACTTCGGGGCAGTCGCGGGACGGTGCCGGGCCCCAGTCCCGGTATCCAGAGTCGGCACGATGCGTGGGCCGCGAAGCCTTGATGAACCCTTGCCGCTAGCCCTTGCGAACTCGCCTCAAGGAAGAGTTTGGGAGCAAGGGGTTAAGTCAGCGTCGCAGCTCTACGCTGATAAGGCGGTCGTACCCTGAGGAGAGGGTGCGCGGCGCCATCATTGACGCCGACTAAGGCGAACTGTACACGCGCACGCAGGCCGTGACGGCCTTGAAATATGACATTCTTTTAATACCGAGATGCCATCGAACGACGGCCGCACATCACGCCGGCCTTGCAGTACTTGCATGGGTTCCCCCGCCTTGTAAGGTGAACGCATGGAATTGCACGCGATTGGCGATTGGATATGGGCCTCGCTTCAAGAATTGTCTGGCATCGCACCTCTGGGAGCACTTCTCGCCGTCATCGTTGCCTATTTCTCCTATCGTGGGACGGTGAGACAAAAGACATTGGCCGATAACCGGAATGCCTGGTGGAACCGTGCTCAGTGGGCCATTGATGCCGCGTTGTCGTACGGCGAGCAGCGTCGGGCTACCGGCATGGCGGCGATCGAACAGATGCAGGACTCCGAGCTTGCGACCACGGCCGACCAAGCACTTCTCGCGGCCATGGCCGACGCCGTCGTTGACGAAACGCTCGACATCCTTGGGGCCGACGACGGCTCCAGGCCCATCGTTGAAGGCGCATCCGCGAAAACCGATGAGAAGAGCGAGAGTGGTGCAATGGGTATCCCACCGCGAATCAGCGGGACGACGCCTGCTCCCGCATCTTCGGGTGGGTACGAAATTACCTTGGACTCCCGCGATGGCAAGGTGGTCCACGCAAGGTCGCTTACACAAAAGCGGATCCTGGAAAGCGCCGAACGGATCATCGCCAAGGCAAACAAGAAGATAGCCGAGTAGCCGCCCCGCCAACGACCCAGGCGATGGCCGATCGCACATCGCGCGCGGTCCTGCGGACCTATGTACCCGGGCCTCTGGCCTCAAGCACCGGGAATCCCAGTTCCCAGACAGATTCCGGGGACAGGGTCTCCTCCGCGTGCAGGGACACCACCGCGTAGATCCCACAGGCCTTGGCGACGGCCTTGACCCAGGCGGCGCTGTCCTCGGCCTTGCGCCCGGCATCCACCGCGACCCATAGCTGGTCGGGAGCCAGCAACTCCAGCAGTTGCAGCTGCGCAGGCAGTGCCAGCAGCGGATTGATGGCAACCGAGACGAGCAGGGGCACGCCGTCGGCCACGGCGTTGGCGCGGGCCCGCAGGATGCCGCGCCGGTCAAGGATCGGTCTGCGGGCCAGGGCAAGGGTGTCGAACTTCTGGGCCAGCTCCCCCGCGTTGCGCCGCAGCGCAGTGCCCTCGTCAAGTTCCCCGGCTGCCATCCCGGCATCTCCCCAGAGTCCGATCACCACGACCAGGTCCCCGGGTCCGGCCAGCGGAGAGGGAACGATGTCGGGGCCCGGCGCCGCAGCCTGCCCGGCCCGATTCCCCGGCGCATCGAACGGGTGCGTTGGTCCTCCGGCGGCGCGGGTGCCGGTGGCCGGTTCTAGGGCGAAGGCCTGGCTGTCCAGCAGGCGGTCGAAGTCGGGGCGGCCGGGCAGCGGTGTCGGCATGTCCCGGTCTACGAACACGGGCACCTGCGGGGCCAGGCGCAGCTCGGCCTCATCAGCCCGTGCCAGCAGCCCGTCGATGCCGCCGGCCACGGCCGGGGAATCGGGAGTCAAGGCAGGGGCCATGAAGGAGTCGGGTGTCGGGGAAGCCGGCTTTCCGGCTACCTGTTCCCCATTGGGTGGAGATGAAATAGATGCTTTCGATGACCCTGGTTTCGATATCCCGGGCTTCGGGGACCGGGGTTTGGGAGCGGGCTCGAGGGCGCGCTGCGGCGCCGGTTCGTCCCCGGGTTCCAGAACGTGGCCCTCGGGCGCGTACTCGTCAGGCACCTCGATGATGGCCTCCAGGTGCGACTTGGCCATAAACCCGCCGATGCCGCCGATGGTGACCCGCTCGGCGGAGACGATGCGGGCATGGGGCCCGTACTCGGCCATGGCCTGCTCGTGGATGTCTGGCAGGCTGGCACCCTCAAGCCGAAATCGCATCGGCACCGCGCACCACCCCCACGGTCTCGATCTCGGCCCCGCCGGCGGTGGCCTCCTGGTAGGAGAGCACCGGGATGGAACCGGGTGCAGCGCCCAGCAGGCGGCGCACCGCCGGGCGCAGCGCCGGGGCGCAGACCAGCACCGCCGAGAGGCCACGGGTTTCCAGCTCCCCGGCGATCTGCTTGACCGAGGCCAGCACCGCCTCCAACCGGGTAGCATCCAGCATGATCTGGCTTCCGGCCTCCGCGGGCCGCAACCCCTCGAGCATGCCCTGTTCCAGGACGGGATCGATCATGACCACGCGCAGCGTCTTGCCCTCCAGGTAGCCGGCGGCAATGGCCGGGCCCAGTGCGGTGCGGGCCGCCTCGATGAGGCCTTCGGGGTCGGTGCTGGCCTTGGCGCGCAGGGCCAGGGCCTCGTAGATGCGTCCCAGGTCGTTGATGGGCACGGACTCGATGAGCAGGCCCTGCAGCACCCGCTGGACCTCGGCCAGGGACAGCGGGGAAGGCACCAGTTCCTCCACGGCCGAGGGGTTGGTTTCGCGCACCGCGTCGGTGAGCACCCGCACGTCCTCGCGGGTCAGCAGCCTGGCCGCCTGCGCCTGGACGATCGAGGAGAGGTGCGTGACGATCACCGAGACCCGGTCGATGGTGGTGGCCCCCGCCATCTCGGCGTTGTGTCGCAGTTCGGCCGGCACCCACTTGCCGGACAGCCCGAAGACCGGTTCCACGACCGAGGCCCCGGGCAGCGAATCCAGGTGCTCGCCCAGGGCCAGCACCTTCCCCCGCGGCGCGGTGCCGCGCCCGGCCTCCACCCCGGCGATCCTGATGGTGTAGGTGGCCGGGGGCAGGTCCACCGAGTCTCGGGTGCGCACCGGCGGCAGCACAATGCCCATCTCCATGGCCACGCGGCGGCGCAGGGCGCGGACGCGGGCCAGCAGGTCGTCCCCTCCCCCGTTGACCACGTCCACCAGGTCCGGGGCCAGCTGGATCTCCAGGGCGTGCACCCGCATCTTCTCGATCAGGTCCTCGGTGGTTTCGGTGGGCACCACGGCAGCCTCGTTTTGCCGCGCCACCTCAGCCAGGGATTCGGACTTGGCCAGGTTGGACTTGATGCGCTCGGCGGTGAGGATCAGCAGGGCGCCGATGAGGAAGAAGGGAAGCTTCGGCATCCCCGGCACCAGGGCCAGGGCGATGGCCGCGGAGCCGGAAATCAGCAGCGCGGTGCGCGACTGGGCCAGCTGCTTGGAGGCGGTGGAGCCCATGTCGGACGAGGCATTGGAACGGGTGACGATCATGCCGGTGGACACGGCCATGAGCAGGGCGGGGATCTGCGTGGCCAGGCCGTCGCCGATGGTCAGCAAAGCGTAGGTGTTCAGTGCCTCGGAAATGCCCATGCCGCGCTGCAGCATGCCGATGGCGATCCCGCCGACGAGGTTGATGATGATGATGATCAGCCCGGCGATCGCGTCACCCTTGACGAACTTGGAGGCACCATCCATGGCGCCGTAGAAGTCGGCTTCCGCGGCGACCTCGGCGCGGCGCTCGCGCGCCTGGGAGTCGGTGATCAGCCCGGCGTTCAAATCCGCGTCAATGGCCATTTGCTTGCCGGGCATGGCGTCAAGGGTGAATCGCGCCCCGACCTCGGCAACGCGCTCGGCGCCCTTGGTGACCACGACGAACTGGATGACAACAAGGATCAGGAAGATCACGCAGCCGATGATCAGCGAGCCGCCCACCGCGATGGAGCCGAAGGCGGCAATGACCTCCCCGGCATACCCGTTGCCCAGCACCAGCCGGGTGGAGGCGACGTTCAGGCCCAGGCGCAGCAGCGTGGCTACCAGCAGCAACGAGGGGAAGACCGAGAAGTCCAGCGGCCGCTTGACGAACATGGTGGTCAGCAGGATCACCAGGGCCAGCAGGATGGACACGGCGATCAGCACGTCCAGCAATGCGGCCGGAACCGGGACCACCAGCAGCATGATGATGCCCACCACGCCCAGCGGCACGGCGATCTTGGCGAGGGAAGCAAATTTCATTTAGGTCTTGCTCCTTGGGACTGGGCGGTTGGCCTGCGGTTGGACGGTGAGCGGGGATGGCGTCTTGGAAAGGCGGAAGGGGCCGGGGGTCATCAGGTGCCGGCCCCTCGTCCGGGACCGGGGTTGGCACTCGGTGTCGCCGGCCCCGGCACGGTGTGGACGCCGGCGGCGTTGCCGCGGGCCTTGAGCGCCATGACGAAGGCCAGCACGCGCGCCACGTCATTGTAGGAATCGGCGGGGATCTCGTCCCCGATCTCGCAGACCTCGTGCAGGGAACGCGCCAGCGGAATGTCGCGCACCATGGGCACGGACTTCTCGGCGGCCTCCTCGCGGATGCGCGTGGCGATGTTGCCCGCGCCCTTGGCCACGAGACGAGGCGCTGACTTGCCCGGTTCGTAGCGCAACGCAACGGCGACGTGGGTCGGGTTCACGACCACCACGTCGGCGTCGGCGATCGCCGCGATCATGCGGTTGCGGCTCATGGCCATCTGGCGGGATCTTCGCTGGGACTTGATCAGCGGGTCCCCGTCGGTGCGCTTGTTCTCGTCGGTGACTTCCTTGCGCGTCATACGGGTGTGCTTGCGGTTCCGGCGCATGACCACCAGCACGTCGATGGCCGCCAGCACGAGCCCGGCGATGACCGAGGCGCGGATCAGCGAGGAGGCGCCGTCCGATCCGGCGGCCAGCAGCGAGGCCAGCGGCAGGGAGCCCGATTGCAGGAGCAGCGGCATGAGGGAGGCGACGACGAACCAGAGCACCAGGCCAATGACGGCGACCTTCAGCAGGGCCTTGAGCCCCTGCCAGAGCGCCTGGAGTCCGAAGACCCGCTGGACGCCGGTGACCAGGTTGAGGTTGGCCGGATCCAGCTTGAACTTCTTGAAGTTGATCCCGCCCTGCAGCGCGGCGATGACCACCACAACCACCAGCACCACCACGAAGAGGGGCAGCAGCGTGCCGGGCAGCGAACCCAGTCCGGTGCCCAGCGCGTCGACTGCGGCCTCGGGATTGGGGGCGGCAATGATGCCGCGCACCGCCTCCAGCTGGGCACGGCCCGCCGTCTCGGCGGCAGCCAGCACCCCGGGCAGCATCAGGGCAGCTGCCCCGATGCCCAGCCACGCTGCAAGGTCCTGCGAGCGGGTCATCTTGCCCTTCTCGCGCACCTCCTTCATGCGCTGGGCGGTGGCCTTCTCGCTGCGCTCCCCCGAATCCTGGCTCACGCTCCGCCCACCCCCGAAAGCAGGGACAGGGCTGCCCGCACCAGCGAGGAAACCAGCGCAGGCAGCACCACGAACACGGTGCCGACCAGTGCGAGGGTCAGCATGATCTTCAGCGGGAAGCCCATGGCGAAGGCGTTCAGCGCCGGGGCGGCGCGCGTCAGCAGGCCCAGGCCGATGTCTGCAAGCACCAGCACCACCAGCAGCGGCCCGGCGATCTGGACGGCCGCGACGAACATCTCCCCCACCGCGCCGACCAGGGATTCGGCCACGTACGGCAGCCCGATGCCTCCGCCCAGCGGGATGACGGAAAAGGAGCGGAAGAGCCCGGCGAGCACCAGCTGGTAACCATCGGAGGCCACCAGCAGGGCCAGGGCCGCGAAGTGGAAGAAACGGGTGAACTGGGCGCCATTGATCATGGACTGGGGGTCGAAGCCCTGGGCCATGGCGAAGCCGCCGAAGAGGTCGATGAGGCTGCCGGCCGACTGGATGGCGGAAAACACCAGCATGACCATGAAACCCATGGCAGCCCCTGCCACCAGTTCGGCGACGATGGCGCCCAGGAACGGGCCGGTGTCCAGGGATTCGTAGCCGGCGCCCAGCCGCGGGGTGACGGCCAGGGCCAGCCCGATGCCGAGCATGCCCTTGATCCGCAGCGGGATGGCGTTGTGCGAGAACGGCGGGGCGATGACCAGGAACGCGGTGACGCGCACCGCGGCGAGCATCATGACCTCCAGCCAGGCCAGCGGCACGGTGGCCAACATGCCTAGCCGCCTCCCAGCAGGGCCGGGATCTTCTCGAAGAGCTCGTGGGTGAAGAGCACCATTTCGGAGATCATCCAGTGCCCGCAGACCAGCAGCGCGATGGCGACGGCAGCGGCCTTGGGGACGAAGGAGAGGGTGATTTCCTGGATTTGCGTCATTGACTGGAACAGGGAGATGGCGAAGCCCACCACCAGCGAGGTGATGAGCACCGGGGCCGAAAGCTTCGCGGCCACCAGCAGCCCGGAGAACCCGATGTCCAGGACGGCGTTGGGATCCATCAGCCACCACCAATCCTGTAGGAACCGATGAGCGCGGTGATGACCAGGCCCCAGCCGTCCACGAGGACGAAGAGCAGGATCTTGAAGGGAAGGGAGATCATCACCGGCGGGAGCATCATCATGCCCATGGACATCAGTGCCGAGGAGACCACCAGGTCGATGACCAGGAAGGGCACGAAGATCACGAAACCGATGATGAAGGCCGCTCGCAGCTCGGAGATCATGAAGGCCGGGATCAAAGTGGTCAGCGCGACATCCGCAGGCGTGGCGGGGTTGGGCAGTTCCGCCGCGCGGGTCATCAACGCGATGTCGGCCTCGCGCGTGTGCGCCAGCATGAACTCGCGCAGCGGCACCACCCCGACCTCGAGGGCCTGGGTGAGGTCGATGGAGCCGTCCAGGTAGGGCTGCACGCCGGTCTCGTTCATGGCCGTGAGCACCGGGGCCATGATGAACAGGGAGAGGAAGAGTGCCAGGCCGGCCAGCACCTGGTTGGGCGGGATGGTGGGCAGCGCCAGGGCGTTGCGGGTGAAGGCCAGGACCACGAAGATCTTGGTGAACGAGCTCATCATCAGCAGCAGGGCAGGGGCCACCGAAAGCATGGTGATGGCAATGAGGGTGACGATGGCGGAGCTGGGTGTGCCGTTGGGTCCGTTGATTTCAACGGACAGCCCGCCGTTGTCCCCCGGGGCACCCGGGTCAACGGGCGCGGCAAGGGCGGCGGAGGCACTGAACCAGGAAAGGGCAACCAGAAGAGCCAGCAACAGCCCGGCCAGCAGTGCCATCCGGGCGCGGGAATGCAGGGAAGGGCGAAGCGCTCTCATGAGCCGCGGCCAGACCGGACGGCGGACACTGCCCGGCGCCAGGTGTCCGGCGACAGGATCGAGCCAGCAAGCGCTCCCGAAGGCGTGGATGAAAGCGCCGTCGGTGCTGCCTGGTCGTTCACAGCCGGCCCGTCCGCGCCGGATATGTTGGCGGGGACGCCGCCCTGCCGCATGGAGTTCAGGTGAGCTGCGAAGGCGCGCGAGCGCTCGGCCATGGTGATCGGGGCGTTGACCTGTTCCAGGGCATCTGTTTCCATCGGCTCGGGGGCCTCGAAGGAATCCAGCACGCTGATGGAGGACTCGGCCACTCCCAACAGGTAGCGCCGGCCCTGGACGTCAAGCAACACCACGGAGGACTTCGGGCCCAGGCCCTGGCGCTCGACCACGGAAAGCTGAGAGGCACGCGGGGACCCGAAGCGCGTCAGCACGCGCTTGCGCAGGTAAAACAACAATCCGAAGACCGCCGCGAGCGAGACGATCACCCGCAGCACCAAGAAGAAGCTTTCCAAAACTAGGCCAGGCCCTCGTTCACATCAAGGATCTGCGTGATGCGCACCCCGTAGTCCTGGTCCATGACCACGACCTCGCCCAGGGCGATGAGCCGGCCATTGAGCAGGATGTCCGCCGGAGCACCGGCGGAGCGGTCGAGTTCCACCACGGCGCCGGGTTCCAGGCCCAGCACATCGCGCACCGACATGCGGGTGCGCCCGATTTCCACGGTCAACGCCATTTCCACGTTGTTGATGCGGCCCAGTCGGCTTGCCACGTCTTCGCGTCCCTCGAGGGCGGATCCTGCGGGCAGCTGCGTGGGTTCGTTGTTGCGGATGCGGATGGCAAAGAAGCCGATTTCCTTCCCGGCGCTGTGCAGTTCAAAGCACACGGTCTCGGCGTCCCCGAGCATCGCATCGGCGTGCACCGCCGAATCGGTGGAGAGCACGCCGGCTCCCAGCACGCCGGTGGCGGCTTCGAGCGCAGGTCGCAGGATGTCTGCTGCGGACACCAGCGAGCCGGGTCCGCCCGGGGCTCCTCCCAGCATCGGGGCAGCCACCGAGAGCAGCACGTCGGCGGAGAGCTGGCCGACGAAGCCGGCGGCCACCAGCTCGCCCGATCCCTTCAGCATGGCGGCATCCCGTGTGCCGGAGTGCAGCACGGCGGTGACCGGCGAGGTGGTGGGAAGCATGCCGGCCAGGGCCTCGGCAGCCGCCGAATACAGCGCCGTCGAGTGCAGGACCGGGATGGATGTTGGTTCGGGGCTCAAGAGAGGCTCTCCTCGGTAGAAACGACGACGGCGGCGATCCGGCCGCTGCGGGTGCCGGCTGCTGCGGTGCCCAGGCGGCGCCCGTCAACAGACAGCTCGAAGGGCCGGTGGACGGGGTGCGGCAGCGGCAGCACATCTCCCACGGCAAGGTTCAGGATGGTGCCGGGGGTGACGAAACTGGGACCCAGTGCCAGGGCCACGTCCACCGGGACCCCGGCGATGGCCTCGGTGAGCAGCTCGGCGGCGTTCTCCACCGGCGTGCGCGGGTTGGTTTCGCCCAGTTGCGGCAGCAGCATGTCGGCCGGCACCGCGACCGAGGCCAGGGTGCTGCGCTCCCCCACGCGAACACGCAGCCATGCGGCGATGACGATCTCCGACTTGGTGGCTGCCTGCGCGAACTGCGAGTTGTGGTGGATTCCGACCACCGCGAGCTGTTGCTGCAGCAGGGCACCGAGTGAGTAGTGCAGGTCCTCGAGCGCCTCGTCCATCAGCCCGCGCACCAGTGTCTGCTCGATGCGCGTGTACTTGCGTTCGGGTACATGGGTGGTGGTGGGGCTGCCGAGCATGTGCGAGACCCAGTTCAGCGCATCCGCGGCGGGGAACTGGATGACGGCGCGTGCGCCATGCCCCTCGGCCTCGCAGAGCACCATGGTGGTGGCTGGCGGCAGGCCGGCGACGTAGTCGTCGTAGGACTGCATCAAGACGGATTCGAGGGTTACCTGTGACATGACCCGGATCTTGGCCGTCAGTTGGGTGCCCCATTGACGGGCAAAGGTCTCGAAGGCAAGTTCGAGCACGCGCGCGTGTTCCCGAGCCAGGGTGGTCGGGCGGCGGAAGTCATAGACAACGGCGGCGGCCGGGTCGGGGGGTGTTGGATTGGGCCCACCCGCATCGGGGCGTCCCGCAGGCAAGATCGTCACTGGCACCACTATCGGCAGACAGTGGCTGGTTAGTTAGCCGGTTGGGGCAAATATTCGTCCCGCGATTCCTTGGAATCGTCAGCAGCAGACTGACTAGGGATTTTGCGCGAACTGATCGCTGCTCGCCGATAACCGATCGACTCAGGCTGGTTTGTCACCGCCCCTGTCACGTCCACGTTTGCCGAACCTCGGTCCAACTATTTCTATGAAGTCGGGTGTTGAAACGGCAGACCGGGATCTCTTTTAATTGCGCTGGATCCGGTCTACTGGCCGCGGGGGATATCATCGAACACCGCGTTACCGCCTTGGATTCGGGCATCGTTGCCTATCGGGCGACGTAGGGTTGTTGGCCAAGGATCAAGTGGAGCCGTAGTCGACCGAGAGTCTAAGCTCAACAGTGTTCACGTAGCGGATTCCCGCACATCGAAGAGGAGAGGTCCACAATGGCCAACATTTACGAGGGATTTATCGTCCAAGAAACGACCCCGCAGGCGTTCGCCCTCGTGGAGTCCTGGAACTCACGCGTGGCGGATCTCAAGAATCTTCCTGAGGTCGATCTGGCGGAGGCCGTCAATGAACTCAAGGATCACCACCTCGAGATGATTCGGGCACTGGGACGTATCGAGCAGGCTGTCAACACGAACGCAGGCAAAGTCATCACGGCCTAACCTTGCGCGGAAGACCGCACCGATCGGCCCTGCCCATATAACTCACCGCTTACGGATTGCGCACACGCGGCTTCCCATGTCACGAGCAGTGAGCGTGCCCGCAGAACAGTGACGGGCGCCGATTGGCGGCGCATTGTCCGCTCAAACTACCAGCACACCCTCACCTAAACGGCAGATAGTCGGATTCGCGAGCTTGGCAAAGCCCGCCACGGGTTGCGACGAACTGAGCGAGCTATCAGGAACGGCAGGTAGCTTGGACTGTGGGTCCTGTACGGGAATCACATTTCAAAGACTTGGAGGCTGATCATGAGCAAGCGTCGTTATTACAGCCAAGGTCCACGCATTCCGCTTCTGTGGCAGAACATTGGTTTGGGTATTTTGGTTTTAGCGGTTATTGGGATTGCTGCCTACCTGATCGTTCGGTGACGGCAAGAGCAAGAGCAGAAATTTTACCACGGCTTGTGGCGGGCACGAGAATTGAACAATCGCGACGGATAGTGCAGTGAAACCCTCCTATCAGGCAGGACGAAGTCCTCCCGGGTAGCAGGCAATGTGTCGCCGGTCTTGCGGACATGCGACCCCGCTGGACCGCGCCGCGAGTGAACAATCCCGGCAGATTGGTGCCTCGGCGCGGCTCACACCAAGGGTTCTGATGGACAACACGTCGTTACGTGGCCTGCACAGGGTGAACCGCGGGGTGAAAGCCACGTGAATGACAATCCGGTGTACCGCAGCTCACATACTGTTGGAGTTTCAATCACCAGCTTGGGAGCTAACTTTGGGAAATCGTCGTTATTACGATCAGGGGCCACGAATTCCGGTGTTATGGCAGAACATCGGCCTTGCGGCACTCATCGCCGTCGTAATCGGATTGGGCGCATACGTTTTCTCTTCGTAAATGCGGACCATCAATGTCTAATACGGACTGATCGTCAGCACCATCTGCACGGGCTGCGGGGAGAGTTCCTTCCAATCGGAACGCAACTGGTCGTCGCTATCCGATAATGCGCTCCTGTAGGGCTGGCCAGCATGAAATATCCGGGCAGTTAGGCGTGTCCCCTGCACTCCGGATCTGGGACGGAAATTACGCGAACGTCGCCAGCCCGGATACAGGTGCAGACCACTGCGCGACCTGGCGTCCGGGTATATTCACCGCCGAGCATCACCATGCCGGTGGCCTGGTTCCCGGTTCTTCGCGCGATCTGCGGTTCATCGTCCAGATGGAAGACGTCGATGAACATGGTTGCCAGTATCGTTCGCCGGGGCCTTCTGGATGGCGCTAGGTCACGCTCTTCCATTTGACCTGAATGCACTTTGTTTCCACGGTGTCTCAGCATTGGCCACCAGCCACTTCCCCAAAAGTGATCTCAGAGCAGCCCCGCGCAAATTCCCCAAGCCACGCGATTCCGCTCCCTTGGCATCACCCTACGACACCATGAGGGGAAGTAGAAGAGAGAAACGTGCCGGCGCAGGGTTCTTCCAAGGTCTTACCGCTTTGGAAGGCTTCCGACCCGGCATTGTCGCAGGCCCGCTAGGTGACTATGGGTTCTGCTTCAGCAGGCTTCGGACCGACTCGGGCTGGTTGGACAGCACTACTATGTCGACACGGCGGTTAAGCGACAGGTCCTTGTTGCCTGGGACCGGACGGGCGTCCCCGTAGCCGACTGAGGAAATCCGCGAGGCCTTCACGCCACCGTCTTCGACCAATGAGCGCAGCACGCCGGTGGCGCGGGACGCGGAGAGCTCCCAGTTGGTGGGGTACGGCTTGACAGGGCGGCGCTCGTCCGCGAAGCCCTCCACCTCGAAGTAGCGCTTGGTGGGAGCCAACACCGGGGCGATGGCGTCGATGATCTCGCGGGCATTATCGGTGAGCTCTGCGCTATTGGGCACAAAGAAGGTTTCCGCACTGACCAAGCGCACGGTGAGGCCCCTGTTGTCGATGGAAAAATCGGCTGCGCCGGCGTGCCCAGAATCCTTCAGCCGCTTTTGGATGCGTTCCTTGAGCTCAATCAGTTCGGACTGTTCGTCCTGGGCCAGGGCCAGCAGGGCTTCCTTGGTCTGGCCGTCGATCTGGCTGCTGGCCAGCAACCCCTCGGTGCCCACCAGCTCGGGCGGGACCACGACGCCCTCAGCGGTGTCCGCGGTGATGCTTTGTTCGGTGCCGAAGCCGGTGGCAAGGGAATTCTTCAGTTTCGTGTACTTGTCCTGGTCGACAGTGGACATCGCAAAAAGAACGATGAACAGGCACATCAGCACCGTGACCATGTCCATGTAGGAGGCCATCCAGCGCTCGTCCGGACCGTCGTGCCCGGACTCTGCCGGCTTGCGGCCCTTCCGGCCCCCGCGCCGGCTACTGCTGCGGCCGCCACTCACGCGGCTTCCTTGAAGTCATCAAGCATTGCTTTCTCCGTGACCTTCCCGGACTTCTTGCCCAGCGCGTGGGGCGGGACCATGGCCTGCAGCTTCTCCTCGAGCAGGATCGGCTGGCTGCCGCCCTGGATCGCCAGCACGCCTTCCATGGCCAGGGTCATGCTGTCGATTTCGAGTTCCGAAAGCCGGCGCAGCCGCGCACCGATGGGAAGCCAGATGAAGTTGGCCGAGACCAGTCCCCACAGCGTGGCCACGAAGGCGGCGGCAATCATGTGCCCGAGTTCGTCGGGCTTGGATAGGTTTTCCAGCACGTGGGTCAGGGAGACCACGGTGCCGATGATGCCCACGGTGGGGGCATAGCCGCCCAGGGTGGAAAAATACTTGTGCGCAATCGCATCGGTGCGCTCGCGGGTGGAGATCTCGTCCTCGAGCTGGTCGCGCAGCTCGTCCCCGTCCATGCCGTCGGCCATGGACTGCAGGGCCCGGCCCAGGAACGGGTCCTTGGTTTCCCTGGCCTCGGACTCCAGCGCCAGCAGGCCCTCCTTGCGCGCGAGGTCAGCCAGTTCGACCAGGCGGGTAATCAGCTCCCCCACCGGGGCGATCTTGCCGCGGAAGGCCGAGGGCAGGGACTTGAAGGCAATGATCGTGTCGCTGATGGTGCCGCTGGCGATGCCCACGGCGATGGTCCCGAGGAACACGATGATCATGGGGGCCGGAAGCAGAATCGACGAGACGTTGGCGCCCTCCATGAAAAGCATGGTGAACATGGCGCCGAAGGCCAGCAGAAGGCCAATGATTGTTGCTGGATCCACTTGGGGGCGTCCTCTTTATCGATGCGTCAGGGGCGGAACGGATGGTTGCGGCTGCTCATAGTTGCGCGCCAGCGAGACCACCCGGGCACGATGTCCCGCCACCAGGGCGATGACTTCCTCCATGGTCTCGGTGACCACGTACTTCGCGCCGTTGACCATGAACACAACGGTGTCGGGGTTTTCCTGGATCCGCTCGATGAGGTCGGCGTTGATCGCAAAGCGTGTGGCGTTGAGCCTGGTTACAACGATCATTGAAGCACCCCGTCCTTTCAGTGGAGCACTCTCGGCAGAAAGGGCGGCGCCGTTAGCCAACGACACCGCCCACCTACCCCCGGCTTACCGTTTACGGCAGGCCGGGATCTGATTAGTTCGCTGCGGCGAGCTGTGCCTGGCCGAGCATGTCGTTGCTGACAGCGGTCGTCCCGCCGAGCACCACGAGCTTCCCCGGGTTCAAGCGGGCGAGCTCTCCTGCCACAGTTGGTGGAAGGGTGCCGGTGGCGGGCACCAGCAGGATGGGTCCATCCGTGTACGGCGAGATGGAAAGGGCGTCAACCATGCTGGCGGCGTTGGCCAGGTATACCGCGGGGACGCCCGGCTCGGCGTTGATCTGCGAGATGAGCACGGCGGTCTCGTACTTGTTCGCCCCGCCGATTCGCTCAACGGGAACCGCCGCCGGTTCGGGGCAAGCCCCAACGAGCCATCCGCCGCCCGAATAGACCTGGCAGGTGCCGTCAGCGGCCAGAGCGGTTGTGGTGCCGATGATTCCGGCGGCGGTGAGGGCGAGTGCGGCAAGTCCTGCGGTGGTCTTTTTCATGGCGTAATCCTACTTTGTCGTAGATGAAGGTGACTCTAAGGGGCCGCCGTTGCCATGGAAGCAACCGTGGACTGATGTGCCGAACAACCCTGACCCGCGGGAGGCAGTCGCAGAAGCAGATGGTGATTGCGTGGGCGGCACCGTTTACCAACGGTGCCGCCCCTATGCTTGCTAGCGCTTGAGGTTGGCCAGTTCCTGGAGTACCTCGTCGCTGGTGGTGATGATGCGGGCATTGGCCTGGAAGCCGCGCTGCGCAACGATCAGGTTGGTGAATTCCTGGGAGAGGTCAACGTTGGACATTTCCAGCATGCCGCCGGAGATGGTGCCCATGCCCGGGTCCCCCGGTACGCCGTATTCGATGGCACCCGAGTTGGCGGTGACGGTGTAGCCCGATCCTCCGGTCTTCTGCAGGCCGCCGGGGTTGGCCACGGAGCCGAGTGCGATCTGGGCGATGGCCTGCTGGGCGCCGTTTGAGAAGGTCCCGGTGAGCGTGCCGTCCGAGCCCAGTGTGTAGGACTCGAGGGTTCCGGCGGAGCGGCCGTTCTGCTCGGAGATCGATACGGTCTTGAGCCCTGCATAGCCCGTGACCGCGGACAGGTCCACGGCGATGCCGCCGAGGTTCATGGTGCCGCCATTGAGGGTTCCGTCGCCGGCGAGGGTCAGCGTTGCGGTGCCGGTGGCCCCGGCGCCGTCGTTGCCCGCGACATTCCAGCCGTTGGCGGTGCGCGTGAATGTCATGGTCATGGTGCGGCTCGTGCCGTCAGCAGCGAAGATCTCCTTGTCCTGCACGATGGATTCGCCGGTGGCCGTTTCCTTGGGCAGGTTGCCGGAGAGTCCTGCGGTGCTGGTGCCGACACCCGGTGCGAGCAGGTCGCGCGGCAGGGCAATGTCGGTCAGGGCGCCGCCGGTGGCCAGCTGCCCGCCCTGGGCCATCCAGCCCTGCACGATGCCGCCGTCGGCGCTGGTCAGCCTGCCGTTGGCGTCAAATTCGAAGGCACCGGAGCGGGTGAGCGAGGTGGCATTCCCCGAGCGCGTGGCGAAGAATCCTTCACCGGCGATCATCATGTCCGAGGAACGGCCGGTGCTCTGGGCGGAGCCCTGGCCAAAGTTGGTCGAGATGCCCGCGACCTGCACGCCGAGGCCGACCTGGGCGGGGTTGCGCCCGCCGGCGTTCTCGCCCGGGGTCGTGGCGCCCTGGGTCATTTGGGACAAGGTGTCCTGGAACTGGACGGAGGAAGACTTGAAGCCCGACGTGTTGACGTTGGCAATGTTGTTGCCGGTGGTGTCAAGCATGGTCTGGTGGGCGCGAAGACCGGAAATTCCTGAATACAGTGAACGAAGCATGGTGGATGTCTTTCTGCGTTGAAGGAAATTGGGTGGAACAAGAAAACTTGGGCGGACGCCTAGGCGCCCAGGGCATCCGGTTCGGCGGTTTCGGACTCCGGTTCCCCGCCCTCAGGCAAGGCTTCCGGGGTCGTGTCCTGCTCCGGATCGGGAACCGGCGCGGCGGGTGCCGCGATGCCGATGATCTGCGCGTAAGGGATCTGTTGCTCCCCCACCGTGACCACCGGTGCGCCCCCGGCAAAGGACACCGCGGTGACCACCCCGGTGATCGGCGGTTCCCCGGCGGTGGTGATTTCCTGACCAATCAGCGAGGATGCCGCCAGGCGCTGCTGGATGTCCAACGAGGCTTCCTGGGTGGCGCTGAGGGTGTTCATGCGTTCCATGGAGGCCAGCTGGGTGGTCTGAGAAATCATCTGGTTGGTGTCCATGGGCGAACTCGGGTCCTGGTTTGCCAGTTGTGTGACCAGCAGGTGCAGGAACACTTCCCCGTCCATGGCCTGTTTGGGGGCACGGACGGGCGCGGCTGTTGCCCCGAATTGCGTCGCTTCGATGGGTGGCACTGTCATGGGGGGTTGTCCTTCCTAGGCCATCACGTCGAGATGGGAAGTATCGTGCAGGGCAAGGGTGGTTTCCCGCCCCGCTGTTTCGGGTGCCGGTTCGCCGCGGGTGCGCATTCCCGGAGAAGGGGCACCGGTGAACGGGCGTGCGTCCCCGCCGCCCGCGTTCTGGCTGCCGGTGTGGCCGCCAGGAGTGGAGGAGGAATCCGTCCCGGTCGACAGCATGATGGTTCCTGAGCCCGTGGCGGCCAGTTCACGGCGCAGTTCCGGCAGCATGGCACGCAACGCCTCGCGGCCGGCGTCCGTGGGGGCCGATAGCTCCATGCGGATGCCTTCACCGCCCAGAAGCGCCTTGACTGTGATGGGCCCCAACGCCTCGGGAGCGATGTTGACACTCAGTGTTCGTTCCCCGTTAGGCCCTGCAGCAAGGCTGGCGATGGGCCCGAGCAATTGCCGGTGCAGCGGGGCCGGTGTCTGGGTCCGCTGTAAGGGCATGTCCACGGCGGAGGACTCGATGGGGTCCACTGCCGAGATGCCTGCATCGCTGGCGACGCCGGCCGACGCCGTCGCTCCAGTAGCGGCCATCCGGGCATCGCCCTGGCCGGCGACCACTGGAATCTGCTGGGAGCCCGCGTTGGATACTGCCGGTATCTCTTGCGTTCCGGCCAGTGCCGTGGCGGCGTGGTCGGCCGGGGACTGTCCCCCTGCCTCCGGTTCAAGTTGCGCATCAGCCGAGGTGGAATTAGGTGTGGTTATCTGACCTTGGGCTTCGGTGGCTGGCACCGCCGCTACGGGTTGGCGAGTGAGTGTTGCGGCCTCATTTGTGCCAGCACCCAATGCAATAGCGGTTCCGGTGGGTTCAGATTCACCTGACACAGCGAGTGCTTGCGGCGACGGTGTCACGGCAATTCCGGAGTCGTCAACGGTGGCCCCGGGCGTGGGTGCCACAGGTAAGGACGCGCCGCCTTCCTGCAGCGGGAGAACCAACAAGGGCGCCACCGCCACGGGCAACTGCGTAGCTTCCTGAGGAGCAACGGTTCCCGGCATCGGGACGACCAGCCACGGCGCGACGGCAACAGGCAACGGTGTCGGGCCGTCGGAGCCAGTGACCTGTTCAACGGAAACGGATTCGGTAACTGTACCGGATCCCGCGGGCAGCGCGGCAGGAGCCGACAGCGCCGGGTGCTGCGCCCGCTGGTTCATCACGGCCCCTGCACCCGCTGCTGAAGTACTCGATGTCCGTGCAGCAGGTGCGCCGGTTTCCGGGGACTGCGAGCCAACGAGGGATGCTTCCGGGATGTCGATTGCCGGTTGCCCATTTTCTGGATTCGCCGGTTCGGCATCTGTTGCCCCCTCGCCGGTCGCCACAGGTGCACCCGAGTTAGCGGGTACATGCGCGGTGGGAATCATGGAGGCAAAGACCTCGGCGAACTGACCCGAAGGAGAGGCACCCAGGTCCCCGGATTTCGCGGAAGCCGAGGACACAGGGGCAACCGGCAGTGTGGCGTGAGTGGACGGGAAGGGAATCATGCTCCACTCACCGCAGTCGAGAAGAGAGCCCGCTGCGCTGCCGCGGTGAGCTCGGCCTGCTGGGTCGCGGCAGAGGCCGTGGCGGCGGCAGGGGTCTTGGCCTCGGACGCCCCGGCGGTTGCGGAAGGCACAATGCGGCGAATGGTCATGATCGTGGCATCGGTTTCAAAGAGTTTCCGGATGCTCACGCTTTCCCCCGGACGCGGGGCATGAATCATCTTGTTGTCTCCCAGGTAAATGCCAATATGGCCACCTCCACGGGTGACAATCAAGTCGCCGGGCTTGGCCTTGGCCAAGGAGGGAACCTCGGTTCCTTCCTTGGCCTGTTGCCGGGCTACCCGGGGAAGTTCCACGCCCAAATCTCTGAAGGTGTGCTGCACGAAGGACGAGCAGTCAAGGCCGATCTTGGGGTTGTTTCCGCCCCACACGTATGGGATGCCCAAGTACTTCTTCGCGTTCTGCACCACGTCGGAGCCATCCACGCCGTCGGCCGTTGCCGGAGGCTCCTTGCCCACCGACGTGGATTTTTCAATTGCCGCCCCGGAGCCCGACGCCACGGTGGGCGCAGGTGCCGGTGATGCGGTGACGGGGCTTGCCGCCACCGAAGGTGCCATGGCCTGTTGCAGTGCCTGGGTGAACGCGGCCGGGGTCGTGGGCAGTGCACCGGGAGTTGCACCGGGAGTTGCACCGAGTCCCGGGACGGTGCCGGCCAAAGCAGCAGCACTCGCGGAAGCGGCGGGTGATGCCTCGGCCTTCGCAGGTGCCGGGGTTCCGCTCACGCGCGCCAGTGTTGATTGGATAGCGCCAATACGTGTTGCCATGCCATCAAAGCTCACGGTGTCTTCCCTTCAAAGGCGCTGGTGGCACCCAAGTCGTCAAGGAGCAATTGTTCACGGGAGAGGGCTTCGGTACGTACCCTCACCTCATGGCGGTCGGCCAGCTTTTCCAAGGCCTTGAGCTCCTTGCGGGCCTGGCCATGGGTTTCCCGGGCTTCTTCAGCTTTCCCGTCCAAGCTGGAAACCAGCGTGTCCAGTTCCAGCAGCATGCCGCGCGTGGAGGCACGCGAGGCAACCAAGGCCATCAGCGTCTCGCTGTCCACCGGTGCCCGCTCGGGAGCCGCCATGGCATCGCGCATGGCGTTCCGTTCCATAGTCCGCTGGCGCAGGCTGCGGTTGGCTGCGGCGAGGTCTCCCGCCGCCTTGGTCTCCTGCAGTCCGCGCAGGCGCAGCAGCCCCGAAAGTGCAAATCCCCTGGACATCAGGACACCCCCATGGTTCGTAGCAATGCTTGAAGTTCGGCCCAGGATTGGCCGCTGGGCACCGGCTCCTCGAGCCGTTGCTGCAGAAATCGATTGATGGCAGCCTCGTGGTCGACGGCCGCGTCCGCCAACAGGTTGCTTCCGCGCTGATAGGCACCGACATCCAGAAGGTCCTGCACGGCACGGCGTGCGGCCATGACCTTGCGCAGGGCGCCCGCCGCGGTGGCCTGTTCACGGCTGGTCACCCGGGAGGCGACGCGCGAAACCGAGGCCAGTGCGTCAATGGACGGGAAGTGGCCGGAGATGGCCAGTTTCCGATCCAGGACAATGTGCCCGTCCAACAGCGAACGGGTCGCATCGGCGATGGGTTCGTTGTGGTCGTCCCCGTCCACCAGCACGGTGTAGATCCCGGTGATGGAACCGGTCGCGGACGTACCTGCACGCTCTAGCAAACGGGCCAGCAGGGAGAAGGTGGAAGGCGGGTAGCCGCGGGTTGCCGGAGGCTCCCCGGCCGAAAGCCCGATTTCACGTTGGGCCATGGCCACACGGGTCAGGGAATCCATCATGAGCAAAACCTGTGCACCGGATTCGCGGAAGGACTCGGCAATGCGGGTGGCCACGAAGGCTGCCCGCAGGCGCATGCGCGCCGGTTCGTCGGCGGTGGACACCACGACGATCGAGCGGGCCAAGCCCTCGGCTCCAAGGTCTTCCTCCAGGAATTCCCGAACCTCGCGCCCGCGCTCCCCCACCAGAGCAATGACATTGATCTGGGCCGAGGTGCCGCGGGCAATCATGGACAGCAGCGAGGACTTGCCGACTCCGGATCCGGCGAAAAGCCCGATGCGCTGGCCGGCACCCACCGCGGTGAGGGTGTCCATGGCGCGGACACCGAGTTGCAGCGGGGTGGTGATCCTGCTGCGTTCCAGTGCGGCTGGTGCCTGGTGCTCCATGGGAACCAGGGTGTGCTCCCCCAGCGGACCGCGCCCGTCAATGGGCTGGCCCAGCCCATCCAGCACCCGGCCGAGCAGTCCTGTGCCCACCGGAATGTAGGCGGCCGATCCGCTGCTGTGAACGAAGTCGCCGACCCGGATGTCGTCCATGGGTCCCAGCGGCATGCAATGAAGCGTGTCCCGGCGCGCAGCAACCACTTCGGCGGCAACCTTGTCCTCCCCGATCTCCAGCACCGTTCCCAGAGGCGCGTTCAAGCCCGCGACCTCGAGCCCCAGCCCGACCACCGAACTAACCACTCCCATCCTGACGGGCTCGGCTGCAAGGAGTGCTGCGTCCAGGCCGGTCCAGGACCGTGCGTCCACGCTCACGGGGTTGCCCCGCGCAATGCGGCACAGGCACGTTCGAGTGCCGTGGAGATGCGGGCGTCAAGGAATCCTTCGTCAAATGCCGTCAGTGCATCCCCGCGGGCAAGTACGGGATCGGCAACCAGCGCGATCCCGGTGCCCGGAACCTTGTCCAGTTCCAGCAGGGCCAAATCCTGCGGGTTCATGCGGACTTGGCGAACAGTGGTCTCGTCGATGCCAGCCATGGCGCGGTCCAAGGCTGCCTTGGCGCCGAAGCGGTCATTGGAAAGTTCCTTGCCGATGATCTTTTCTGCCAACAGCAGCGCCGATTCCACCAAGATGGTGGAGGCTGCCTCCAGCACCGGGACTGTGCGGGCATGCAGGGCCGTGGCCGCCGCACCCAGGGCGCGCACCGCCTCGGCGTGTTCGGCAGCGCGCGCTGCATCGGTCTGGGCCGCTGCCCGCGCCAGCTCCTCGCGCTGGGCCCGGGCTACGGCCTCGGCGGCACGGATGCCTTGCGCGTAGCCGGTGGCGTAGCCATGCGCCTGCGAGGAGTCCTGCTCGCGCCGGGCGGAGTCGGAAATTTCCAGGGCACCGAAGTGCGCCGGTTCAAAGGCGGTCGGGTCAGAGGACATAGTCTTCCTCGTCGCCGCGCTTGATGGTGATCTCGCCGCTGGCCTCCAGCGCCCGGATGGACTGGACCACGTCGGCGCGGGCCTCCTCGACCTGGGAGACACGCACCCGGCCCATGGAGGAGATCTCCGCATCAAGTATTTCCTTGGTGCGGTCGGAGATGTTGGCGCGGATGGTTTCCTCGACCTCGGCCGCCGCGCCCTTGAGGGCAAAGGCCAGCGTTGCCGCATCGACGCCGCGCAACACGCGCTGCACGTCGCGGCGGTCGAACTTGACCAGGTCCGCGAAGGAGAGCATGCGTGAGCGCACTTCCTCGGCCAGCTCCGGGTCGTGCTCGTCCAGGGACGCCAGCAGGTCCTTCTCCACCGTGATGTCAGAGCGGTTCAGGATGTCGACCAGCGGCTGGATGCCGCCAACGGTCTCGAGCGGTTCGTGGGACGTAATGACCGATCCGGTTCGTTTCTTCAGTTCCTCGGCCACCACGCGCACTGCCTCGGGCACGGCGGTGCCCATGGTGGCCAGGGCCCGGGCGGACTCGGTGCGCAGTGGCGCCTCGAATCCCGCCATCACCGCCGAGGCCACCTCGGGGCGCAGGTGGGCCAGGACCAGGGCGATGGTTTGCGGCAGTTCCCCGTCCAGCAGCGAGCCGATGTGAGCAGGTTCGGTGCCTTCAAGGAATTCAAAGGTCATACCGGCCATGGAAGAGGACAGCCGGTTCATGACCGTGCTGGCCTTTTCGCTGCCAAAGGAGGCCTCGAGCAGACCCGCGGCCATGTCCCGCCCGCCGCGCGCGCTGGGTTTTCCGGAAGTTGCAAGTTCGTGGATTTCACGGACGGTGTCCTCCACCAGGGAGGAATCCACCCGGCGCAACCGCACGATTTCGGCGGCGATCTCATCTGCCTCGAACTCGGTGAACTGGCGCATGACTTCCGCCGCATTCTCCTGGTCCAATTGCATGAGCATGATGGCGACCTTTTGGGTGCCTGTCAGCTTCCGGGGCGTCCCGGCTCCTTGAGCCATTATTCGGTCCCCTTGTCATCCATTACGGAACGCAGGTAGTCGGCCATCTTGGCAGGGTCCCGGGCCGCCAGTGCCGAGAGTTCCTCGCGCTTGACGTGGTGCGGGGTGACCAGCTCGGCCACCGGGGACGTAGGCGGAACCTGGCTGATGGCCATGGTGTTCGGTGACGCGACTTCCGCTGCCGCCGGTGCCGGCGGCAGCGACGTGAACTCGCGGAACTCGCCGAGGTCCACCGGTTCGCGGTTCTGCTTGTTGCGCCGCACGTACAGTGCGTAAACCACCGCAAGGATCAGTGCCAGGCCAATGACCCCGGCAATGATCAAGGTGCGCTGGAGCTCCGCGGTGCGGGCTGCCTCCTCCGCGGCGGCTGCGGCGGCGAGCGCTTCCTCCGCGGCTGCGGCGCCGTCGGCGTTGAAGGGCACGACCGAGACGTTGACAGTGTCGTTGCGTGCCTCGTCGATACCTGCCGCGGTGCTGACCATCTGGGTGATGTCGGGGATGCTCAGGCCCTGGGTGGCTGCCGAGTTCAGGGCCACCGAGACGCTCTGCCGGTTCAGGTTGCCGGAGGGGATCAAGCGGTTCTCGGTCACCTTGTTCACCGCATTGGTGCGTTGGTTGTCGGTGGAGGTGAAGGTTCCCTCGCCGTTCTCGCCGCCGGGCACCGCAATGTTGTCCGGGCCCAGCACGCCTGCGCCGGCCCCGCCACTGCCCTCGTATTCCTCTTCCTTGACGGATTCGGTCAGTGCAGGATTGCCCTCGGGATTGGTGAAGGATTCCTCGGTGCGTTCCGCTGATTCCAGGGAAAGGTCGGCTGCCACGGCGACCGTGGCGTTGCCGGGTCCCACCACGCGGTCAAGCATGGCCTGGATGACTCCGGCAACCCGGGTTTCGTAGTCCGCAGCTTGCTTCTCGGCGCCGCCGGTCAGTCCGACCCCTGCGGCGGATAGCAATTTGCCCGTCGAATCCACGACCGAGATGTCCTCGGCCTTGAGTCCGTCAACGGCGGCGGAGGTCAGGTGCACGATGGCCTGGACCTGGTCGTTGCCCAGGGTCACGTTGGGCTTGGTCTCGACGAAGATCGAGGCGGTGGGGTTGGTCTTGGAATCCACGAAAACCGTTTGCTCCGGAATGGCAAGCTTGACCGAGGCAAGGTTGACCCCGTCCATGGCCTGGATGGTGCTGGCCAGTTCGCCCTCGAGCGCCCGCTTGTAGGTGACGGACTGCTGGAATTCACTTGAGGTCACGCCCATGTCATCGAGCAGGGAGTATCCACTGGTGCCGGCTGTGGGCAGCCCGGCAGCTGCGGCCTTGAGACGCGAGTCGTAGACATTGGCCTCGGGCACCAGGATGGTGCCCCCTCCCCCGGTAAGTTCATAGGGAACCGAATCGGCTTTCAATTGCTCCACGACACCGGCGGCGTCCTCCGGGGCAAGGCCCGTGAACAACGGCGTCAGCTTGGGCTGGCTCATGAAGGAAACCAAGGCAATGGTTCCCAAGGCCAGGACGGCGATGCCGATCAAGGCAATGGTGCGTTGTGCCAGGCTGAAGCCGCGCACGGCATCCGCGGCCTTGGCCAGCGGGGCTGGAACGTTGGCCACTAGGCTTGCATCCTCATGATCTCGTTGAAGGCCTCAACGCCACGGTTGCGGAAGGTGGATACCATTTCCAGGGCTACTGCCGAACGAGTCGAGGCGAGGGTAGCGGCATGGATATCCGTAAGGTCCCCGGTCACGGCCTTGATGGAAAGATCATTGGAGGCGGCCTGCAGGGACTGGACCTGGTCCACTGCCCCTCCCAGGGCATTGGCAAAAGCCGAGCCATCGGTGGCGGGTGCACCGGCCGGCTTCAGGTATCCGGTGGGCAGGGTGGGGCTGACGCCCGCGACGGGGCCGATTTCGAAGGCCATTACTGGTTGCGTCCGATCTGCAGTGCTGCCTGGTATGTTTCCTTGGCGCGGTCCACAACCGCGGCGTTGACCTGGTAACCACGCTGGGCCATGATCAGGGATCCCATTTGCTCGGACATGTCGATATCCGGGTAGCGGACATTGCCTTCCTCGTCCGCCAAGGGGTGGTCCGGTTCGTGCACGATGCGCCCCTCGGCGTCACCAAACTCCGCACCCGCGACATACACGCCGGTGTTCTCGGCACCGGCCTGGGCCAAGACGTAGCGGGCCCGGAAGGCTTCGCCGTCGGTGGCAGTGGCGGTGTTCGCATTGGCCAGGTTGTCGGAGACGGCATCAAGCCATTTGCGGTGCACGGTCAGTGCGCTGCCGGCGATTCCGATGGCGTCAAGCATTAGTTGCTCCGAAGGGCGGTGCGGATGGAGTTGAACGGCCCGGAGGCGGCCTGCGTGGCGAATTGGTAGCGCAACACGGTGTCGATGTTCGAGAGCGTCTCGGTGTCCAGATTGACGTTGGAACCGTCGAGACGTGTGGGCTCCAAGGATGCGGAGGTGGACGCCGTGGCTTGGCCGTTGCCTTCGGCCACCGACTTTGCCAGGGCCGATTCAAACTCAACACGGCGGGCGTGATAGCCGGGGGTGTTGACGTTGGCGATGTTGTTGGCAATGGCACGCTGGCGCAGTGCCAGGCCATCCAGGGCACTTTCGATCGCCATGGACGTGACGGAATTGAACACGACGAATCGCTCCAAGGTCGTTTCGTGGCCCATCCGTGGGCTCAAAAGGAAGTGAGCTATCCGTGCTCAAAATAGACAATCGGCTACCCGGCGTTGGCCGTTAGCTGTTTGGGCTATCCGACCGAATCCAGGTAAACGGAGGTCGCTGCCGAGTCCCGTGGAACCGATGAAACGGCACGGAGCTGCCGTGCGGCTTCGTCGCGCCGCTCCCCCAGGACCGGGGTGAGCGAATCCATTTCCGCAAGTAGCGCTCGCGCCCGTGGGGCAAGCTCCGGTGGCAAGTCGCCGATGCCGGCCGGCGGGCTCCATGAAGTGTCGGGCAGCTCGAGCAGGGAGGCGTCATCCGCGCAAGATTCGCGCAGTTGGGCCACCTGGTCCTCGAGACCTGCGAGGACGCGTTCCCACTGGGCAGAGTGCCCAGCGGATTCAGGCTGGCTAGCCAATGTGGACGCCACCGGTGCTGGGGGCAGCCGGGGCGGACGCGGCCTCGTGCCAGGTTTGCCGCAGCGGCTCCATGATGCCGATGGCCTGTCGCGTCAACGCCGGGTCGCGCTTGACGTTCGCATCAATGAGCAACTGGGTGGCGAAGGCGTAGATGCCGTGCAGCGCTGGGGCCCCCGACCAGGCCTCGGAGTTCAGGCTTGAGACCAACTCGGAAATGATGGCTTGGGCATGCACCAGGTTTTCCGAGGCCACCGCCCAGTCCGCTGCGAGTTGCGCGGCTTCGGCGCGGTTCAAGTCCACCAACAAGCGGTCGTAGAGCATGGTGAGAAGGCGCGCCGGGCTGGCCGAAAGGATTGCTTCGCGATTGAGTTGGGCAAGTTTTTGGGCGGGGTTCATCATGACTGCTTCTGTGTTGTCGGGAGCGAGGCCAATTGAGAGGCAAGATACGACGATTGGGAATTGAGATTGCTCATCTGCACCTCTAGCGTTGCATAGATCCGCTTGAGGTTGGATTCCCTCTTGTCCAGGCGTAGGTCCCAGTCCGCGATCTGGTCGTCGAGCCGGGTCACCGTCGATTCTTGGCCCTTGATCCGGGAAGTGATCATTCCGTCATATTTGTCCGACATGGCCGTGGCCACCGTGGATACACGCGAGGCTATGGTCTGCAACACGGCTTCCACCCGGGCAGGATCCTCGGCCAGGGCCTGGGAGAACTTTTCGGCATCGAATTCTAGCTTGCCGTCCTTGGTGATGGAGACGCCTATCTCGGAAGGCGACTTGCCGTCAATCGGCGCGATCGCAGCGTCCATCACCCGCTGCTTCACCATCCGCGCCGTGCTGTCACCGGTGAAGATCATGCCCTTCGTGGCACCGCCGGTTCCGGAAGTGACCGCCGAGTTCGTGGCAATGAAATTGAAGAGGCCATTGAGGGAATCCACCAGGTCCGAGGCAACCTTAGAGGTGGCTTCGCCGTCGCGCTCAACTGACACGCTGACTGGTTCGGTGGAAACCTTGGAGACTGTGACATCGACGCCCGGCAAGAGGGAGGCGAAGGTGTTGGTCGTGGAGCTAACAGATTGCTCGGCGGCGGTTCCGGCCCAGAGCTTGACCTCGGCGTCCTGTGCCGCGCGGATTTCCGTCATCGGAACAGCGGTCCCGGAAATGGTAAAGGAGTTCGCGGCACCTGATTCGCCGGAGGAAAACTGGACCCGGTATTGGTCCACGCCGTTCGCGTCCTTGCCGGCGGAAACCTTGACCGCCTGCACGCCGCTATCCGAGGCATTGACTGCTGTGACGATGTCATCGAGTGAATTCGATGGTGCCGTTATGAGCGTTTCGGTGCCGTCGGCGGCGGTGATGGAGAAGCTGGATTCGGTCCATTCGGTGACTGGGTCAGAGACCTGGAGCTGGCTTTGGGCCAGCTTGGTCACCGTGAGGTCCAGGGATCCCGCGCTGGCGCCGGTGGTGGTCGTTACGGTCAGTCCCTCGGAGCTTCCCGAGGTGCTGAAAAGCTGCAGCGATTCCGGCTTGGCCAGCTTCGTGGTCAGCGTGGCGAGGTCGGCGACACGGGTGTTGAGCGCCTGTAGGGCCGACACCATGGTTTGGGTCGCGCTGACCTTGTTCTTCAGAAGGGTCTGCGGGATCGCCTCGATCTGCATGAGGGATTTGATCAATGCCGTGGTGTCCAGCCCGCTAGCGAGTCCGTCGAGTGCCAGGCCCATGTTTTCTCCGCTTCTACCTATGGTGTGGATACCGCAAATCTCCCGTGGCAGGCAAGCGACTCGAAGAGTCGATGCCTGCCACGGGAGATCGTTTGCTGCCTAGCGCGGTCCGGAACGTCTTCAATGCCCGGAAACGCCAGTTGCTAAACCGCTATGGTGCTTAGCCGAGGAGCTGGAGAACGCCCTGGTTGGACTGGTTGGCCTGCGCGAGCATGGCGGTACCGGCCTGGGACAGGATGTTCGAGCGGGTGAAGCTAACCATCTCACCGGCCATATCAACGTCGCGGATACGGGACTCTGCAGCCTGAAGGTTCTCGCGGGTGACATTGAGGCTGTTGATAGCGGACTCGAAGCGGTTCTGCTTGGCACCCAATTCGGAGCGTGCAGTCGAAACCGCGGTAATTGCAGTATCCAACGTTTCGATAGTCGTAGCGGCCATTGCGCTGTCCGTGACACCAAACGTCGCGGCGAGTGCAACATCAGCACCTGTGGATTCGGCCGTGAAAATATCGGTGGTCGTTGCCTTGAGATCGACGAAGTTGACGCTCAGGGTGTTGGAAGCGTCTGCAGCCGTGTTGCCATTGGACCCAATCTGGAAGCTCATGGTCAGGGCAGCACCCGCGCCATCACCTTGAAGGAGCTTCGTGCCGTTGAATTCCGTGTTGGCGTAAACTCGGTTCAGTTCTGATCCCAGCTCTTTGAGCTCAGTGTTGATAGCCGTGCGCGATTCGGCGTTGTTCGAGTCGTTGGCACCCTGAACGCCCAAGTCGCGCATACGCTGGAGGATCGAGTGGACCTCGGTCAAGGCGCCTTCAGCGGTCTGGATGACGGAAATGCCGTCCTGGGCGTTGCGGGCAGCAACGTTCAAGCCGTTGACCTGCGAACGCAGGCCCTCGGAAATGGCCAGACCTGCTGCGTCGTCGGCCGCGCGGTTGATGCGCAGGCCCGAGGAAAGCTTCTCCAGAGACTTGGAAAGGTCGTTCTGCGTGTTGGACAGGTTGCGGTGAGCGTTAAGCGCCGCGATGTTGGTGTTGATCTGCATACCCATGGTGAATTCCTCCGTGAGACGGGTGTCTGTAACGAGGTCCGTCCGTGGACCTCAATCAACGACTATCGGCCACGCACCATGGTTTGTTAGCAACCCGAGGAAAAAGTTTTTTGGGGTCTGGCTAGGCCGTTGGAGACACCGCGCTGCCGGCCATGCGCGCGATCCCGCCGGACACCCGCTGGCCAAATTCCTTCAGGTAAAGCTCGCGCCGCTGGGTCGCGGCCCGGGTCATTGCGGTTTCCGGCGCGGGCGCCTGTTCCGGGACATAGCGCGTTTGCAGTCCCTCGTGAAGCAGCTTCATGGCGGTGGTGCGGCGCTGGGAGATCGCCGAATGGGTGACGCCCATTTCGGCCGCAAGCTCCTTCACCGTTGATCCGGCAAAATAGATGCGCTCAATAATGACACGCAGGTTCTCCGGCAACGCCCCAACGGCATCCCGGATCACCTTGGTGCGCTCGGTCTCGAGCAAGGCCTCTTCGGGCGTCTCGGAGCCTGATGCCAAGTAGTCGTTCATGGTGTCGTCGATCGATACGACCGTGCGGGCCGAATCGCTCAAGATCGCAAGGGTTGATGCCTGGTCCATGCCGAGGGCTTCGGAAAGCTCGGAAACGGTGGGGGTTCGCCCCAGTGCTGCGGTCAGGGATTCCTGGACCGTACGGGTTTCGGTGATTTTCTTCCGCGCCCCGCGGGTGGCCCAGTCATTGGAGCGCATGTCATCCGCGAATGCGCCGAGGATGCGCCGGCGCGCGTAGGCCCCGAAGGGAACACCAAGAGAATCGTCGAAGGCGTCCGCCGCGGTAATAAGTGCAATGGCACCCACCGATGCGAGGTCCTCACGGGAAAGATGTGTCGCCTTGGCGCACAATTCCGCTGCTAGATATCCGACTAGGGGAAGGTTCTCTAAAACCAACTGGTTGCGTGCCTGTCGCTCCACCCGGATCGTCCTTGTCAATTTGAGTGATGATCAAGCCAAGAGCTATTGCTACTGGCCACGTGTGTTTTCCCCAAAAAAACAATTTCCCCAACGAAGATAGTAGCCCGAATATCCCCAAAAAGCGGACTTGAAAGCACCCCAATTTGAAGTTGTACAACTAACGTTCACTTTGGACCGGCCGATAGACTGAAATAACTGGGGATACCTTGGGGGCACAACAGTCTAGAGAGATGGATACATGGGAACCAATGAGCTTTCGGCCCTGTTGTGGAAAGAACGGGAACTACTCGAGTTGCTTCACTTCAAGTTGGAGGAAGAGCACTTGTTGTTGGTCTCCGGGAAGTCGCAATGGATACCGCTGGCGACGCGGGAGATCGAGAACATTCTCGAGAAGGTCCACGCCGCCGGTCTTGCGCGCGCCTTGGAAGCGTCACAGCTGGCATCCACTTGGGGAATTGACGCGGCTTCGCCCTTGACCCGGATCATTGAGGCTGCGCCTCCCGGTCCATGGAATGAAATCCTCACCGCCCACCTGACTGCGCTGCGGAACACCACGGCTGAAATCACCCGACTACGGGACGCCAATGAACAGTATCTGCGTGCGGCCTACCGCTCCACCCAGGAAACGCTGGCGAACCTAGGTGAGGACACCTCGCTATACGGCCCTTCCGGAACATCGGCGGCACACAATTCCGGTGCACACATCATCGACACGAATCTATAGGGAACTGACATGAGTACGTTCAGCGGACTGAATACGGCCATGTCCGGCCTCAACGCGGCGCGCCTCGCCATGGAGACTGCCGGAAACAACCTGGCCAACGTGGGCACCGCGGGTTACACGCGGCAGCGCGCCGATTTCGTCTCTGCAGGTTCCGTCGCTTCCACCGGCATGCTCGCTTCGCGCCCCGGCGTTGGGCAGGGAGTGGTGCTCACCGGAATCGCCCGGCTCGCCGATGCGCACTTGGATGCCCGCGTGCGCGGGACCGTGGCCTTGGCCGCGCAGTCCGACACCCGCGCCGAGGGCCTGACAAACCTCGAGGGAATCCTGCGGGAACCAGGCGAGAACGGCTTATCCTCACTGCTCAATGACTTCTGGGCAGGGTGGGAAGACGTGGCCAACCAGCCAGGCGAGTCCTCCCCCGCAGCCGTCCTGCTGGAGCGGGCCAAGGCGGCGGTTAACCGCATCGGCCAGTCCCACACCGAAGTAACCGACCAATGGGCGGCCCAACGCCAGTCCCTGGACACCATGGTCAATGACGTCAACAGCGCGGCAAGCACCATCGCCGGGCTCAATGCCCAAATTCGTTCCGCGGTCGCGGCCGGTGGGGCACCGAACGCCTTGCTGGACCAGCGTGCCGTACTCACTCAAACCATCTCGGAACTTTCCGGCGCGACGGTTCGTGAACTGCCCGATGGCACCGTGGACGTGTTGATCGATGGCAACGCCTTGGTCACCGGCTCAACGGTGCGCCCGTTGGAGGTCACCGGGTCGACTACGTTCGCTGGCGGCACGGCCCCGGCCCTGCAGTGGGCGCACCGCCCGGGACAGCCCGTGGCTCTGCAGGCAGGCCGCATCGCCGGCACTGTTTCCCTGCTCGCACCGGCCGATGATGCTGGAACCGGCGGCCCGCTGGCCGAGGCAGCCAATTCGCTGGATGTCATTGCAGAGAAGCTGGCCACCACCGTCAACGCGGCGCAGGGCAACGGCAAGACGGTGGATGGCAACCCCGGTCCCCCGTTCTTTGGAATAACCGATTCCAACAATCCGGCACGCTCGCTGACGGTGTTGGCCACCGGGACCAAGGACCTTGCCACCGCCGGCACCAACGGTGGCGCGCTCGACGGCTCCAACGCAACGGAAATGTCCAAGCTGGGCGGCTCGCCCGACGGTCCCGACGCACTCTGGGCCAATATGGTCATCAAGATCGGAACCGCGACCAAGTCCGAGGCCCAGCAGGCAGTCTCGACGGCCGTTGCCGCTGCCGGCGCCGTCAACGCCCAGCAGTCGGTCTCCGCTGTTTCCATCGATGAGGAAAACGTTGCCCTCATTGCCAACCAACACGCCTTCCAGGGCGCCGCACGGGTCATGACCGCCATTGATGAAATGCTCGACACCCTCATCAACCGCACCGGGCTCGTTGGACGATAAAGGAGAAGGCCCATGACTCGAATCACCACCGCATCGCTGACCACCAATACCGAGCGCAACCTGCAGGCCGCCATGAACCGGCTCGCCACGATCCAGAACAAGGCCGGCACCCACAAGGAAATCGGTCGGCCCAGCGACGACCCCGCCGGCACCGCCAATGTCATGGCCTTGCGGACGCAGCAGCGCCAGAACGAGCAGTTCTCCCGCAACGTGCAGGATGCCAACGGCTGGCTCTCCACCACGGACCAGGCGCTGACAACCGCCACCGACATCCTCCAGCAGGTACGCGACCTCACGGTCAAGGGCGCCAACGACGGTGCCTTGGCACCGGATGCCAAGGAAGCCATCGCTCTGGAACTCGAACAACTGCACGATGCCATGCTCAACGCTGCAAACACCCAGTTCATGGGTCGTCACGTCTTTGCCGGCACATCCGACCAAGCCAGTGCAGTGGACAGTTCCTATGGGTTCTCCGGCACCAGCGGCGTGGAACGCCGCATCGGAACAAACTCGAGCGTCCGTGTCGATGCCGACGGCGCCCAGGTATTTGGAGAGGGCAACACCAGCGTGTTTCAACTGATCAAGAACATCGCCGCTGATCTGCGCGCGGGCGCCAATATTTCCTCCCGAATCGGCGAGGTTGATGTGAGCCTGCAAAAGGTCCTGGGATCCCAGGCAACTATTGGTGCCAGCCACGCAGCGGTCCTCGCCGCCGAAGATGCGTTGCTCTCGGACTCCGTTTCCTTGGAGGCGCGGCGCAGCGGGATCGAGGACATCGATTTGGGTTCTGTCATTTTGGAACTCAAGACCCAGGAGGTTGCCTACCAAGCGGCCTTGTCCGCGGCTTCGCGCACCTTGCAGCCCTCGTTGATGGACTTCCTGCGATGAGCCGCGTATTGGTTCCGGCAGCGGCCTTGCCCGGGTTCCCCGAAGCCACCACGTTGTCCTTGGAACCGGTGGAGGGAGCACTTGGCTTGTACGCGTTGGCTTCTCCCCAGGCAGCCGGGCTTCGCCTCTTCGTGTTGGATGCGGCCCTGCACCTGACCGACTACAAGCCCGTCTTCACCAACGAGCAAATGGCGCTGGTGGGAGACCCGGAGCCTGGCTCCCGAGGCGTCCTGGTGATTGTGAATACCTCCGACCACCAAGCGAGCGTCAACCTCTTCGCTCCGCTGGTGTTCAACGCCGACACCGGCAGCTGTGCACAGGTCATCCTCGAGGGCCAGGACTGGCCCATCCGCTCGGCACTGCCCCTCTAAGGTTTCGGTTCCGGAACTGGCTTCCCGCCACATGCCATTCACTCTGATGCGGGCTCACCCAGGGTGGACAATGGCTGGAGTTGCTCAATGTGGGGGTACCTGACTTCCCCACAAGTATGTTCTCCGTGAACTACGGAGCTTACGATTGACAATACTCGCGGACCAGTCCTTTCTGGCCTGCCGGCAGCTGAACCAATCCTCGCTTGGGGGGTCGGATTGTGGCGAGACCTTGGGGTTGGACCACCCACGTGCACGGGGACACACGTGTGCGTCACTTGCCGCCCGTGCACTCGGGCTTGATCCGGTGTGCCCCACCGTGCACCGCCATCTTGAGACAGGTTCAATCCTCATGGCTCGCAGAAGACAATTTCGTTTCCTCACCACGCTGGGCATCGGCGCCGCGGCGCTTGCCCTCACGTTCACCGGCATCGCCCCGGCCACCGCTACGGCCGCCCAAACCAAGACCCAATCCAAGGTCATTGATTACGTTAATCTCGGCGATTCATACTCCGCTGGCTTCGGTTCAGGAACCCTGGCCCAAAACCCGATGATGCCGCCCGGCTGCCTCCAAGGCAGCGGACCAACTCACGTCACGGCGTTGGACGCGCGGCCTAGAGTCAACCTCACCGCTAATGCCGCCTGTGCCGGCCTCACCACGGCCCAAATCGCAGGTACTGTGCCGCTGCTGACGCCTTACCTGGCCGGTGCCGAATTGGTGACCCTCACCCTGGGCGCCAACGACCTCGATATCAGAGGGATCGTCACGGCCTGCAGCACGCTGGGAAGCGATGCCGCCTGCGAGGGCGCCTTGCGCCTGGGAAATCTGGCCATCCCAACGATCGGGGCATCCGCGCACCAGACCCTGCGCACGCTTGACGCCGCCACCCGCGGCAAGATCTTGGTACTTGGCTACCCGCGACTGTTCACCACTTCAAACGGGGACCAGCCGCTCATCACCGCCACGCGGGCCAAACAACTGAATCGCCTGGGTGATGCGCTCAACCTGGCCATCAAGAAGGCCACGAAGCGTACCAGTGCCAAGTTCGTTTCAGTTACCGGGGCATTCAACAACCATGGTCTCGGCGCGAATAACCCATGGATCTACTTCAACCAGGTGGTTCCGGCTGGTCTGGATGATCCATTCAATCTTCACCCCACCACCGACGGGTATCTCAAGGGCTATTACCCGGTGGTGAAACGCCACCTCTGAGTGACGCAATCGCGCACAAGCGCTCTATGGGTCCACGAATCCCTTCAAGGGAAGCTCGATCGAAAGGGTCTCGAACCGGCCCACCCTCGGAATCACGCAAAGATCTATTGATGAAACAAGAAACCGCTCGTATCTGGCAGCTGTGGCCGGATACGAGCGGTTTAGTTTGCGAGGATTAGCGCCTCAGGTGCCGCATACCTGCTCGCGTAGTAAGCACATCGTCGAATTCAGCATCCGCCGGGATGTAAGTTGCCCCTGAATCGTTGTCGTCCACTTGGACAACAGCCGCGGTCTGTGGCTCTACAGTTCGCATGGGTGCCTGCACTGGAACTGCCTGCTTCAGGCGGCGGCTCGGCTTCGTCTTTTTCGTCGAGCCTGCCTGCGGTTCCTCGGAAGCGTAGTAGTACTGACCGTAGTAGCCATAGTTGGCGGCTCGGGCGCCAGTCGTTGGGACCTGGTTCAGGACGAATCCCAGAATGTGCGCACCAACCTTGTGTAGGTTGCTCAACGACTTGGCTACTTCATCAGTGGATGTGGAGTCTGCCTTGACTGCAACCAAGACACCGTCGACGAAGTTGCTCAGCACCGCTGCATCGGTGACCGGTAGGAGCGGCGGTGCATCGATAAGTACGAAAGCATCGCGGCTCATGTCATCAAGCAAGGCAAGCATTGCCTGTGAGCCCAAAAGCTCCGAAGGGTTCGGCGGAATCCGCCCGGCGGCAAGGATCGACAAATTGGGGATGGGTCCATACGGCTGCAGAACGTCGTCAAGCGTTGCCTGATGGCTGAGTACATCAGTGAGTCCGGCGCCTCCTGGAAGGCCGAACACGTCAGTCACCACCGGACGACGCAGGTCTGCATCGACAAGAATCGTTTGACGACCAGTGGAAGCAATGGCAATCGCCAGGTTTGCAGCCACGGATGACTTGCCTTCACCGGGAACGGAGGAAGTCACAAGGATAATCCGTGCCGGCTTGTCGACATCAACGTAGGTGAGGTTGGTTCGCAGTTCGCGAAGGGCCTCGGCAAAGGGATGCGAAGCACGATCGTCATGGTCCAAGGCACCCGTGTCGACGACCGTTCGGTTGTTCACCAAGCGCGGATCCAAAGGGATAGTGCCGATCACCGACGTGCCGAGTTTTTCGAGATCCTCCACGGATCGAACGCGGCGATCCAAATGCTGCCGTAGTAACGCATAGCCGATACCAAGCGCCAGTCCTAGTACCGCTCCGAGTGCAATGGAGAGCTTCGTGTTTGGCGAAACCGGGGATGTCGGTACTTCGGCATTGACAAGTGGAACTAGTTGAACGAATGATTCCTCATTCGACGATCCACTGGCGAAGCCTGACTCAATTTCCGCGACTTGTTCAGCGAGGGCGTCCACCCAGGCATTCGCGGTCTTCTGCGCCAAAACGGGATCAGCGTTGGTGATACTCAAACGCACTTCGGCAGTGCCCGTAGGCAGTTCGACTTCGAGCTGCCCTAGAAGCTGCTCGGCACTTGTATCTAGTTTCAGGTCATCCCGCACGCGTTCGGCCACAGTCCGAGTGGCTGCAATGCTCTTGTAGCTAATTGCCCGCGACTTTGCCAAGCTATCGCCTGACAGGGCCAAGGCCGCTGTGTCCGATCCGCTGGCGATGACGAGGCCGGATGCTGACGCGGCGTATAAAGGCTGCTGTGTAAAGGTCCAACCGAAGGCACAGATAACTGCAATTAGGACGACGCTGGTGATGCTTCGCCAAAACGTGCGCAACGTACGCAGATACTGCCTCAAGTCCGGGCCGTCCGCTACATTTTCTTCAAGTTGTTCCACTGATAGTGCTCCCGGTAAATTTGCGCGCAGTCGAAAAGACTTTGGGGTTTGATTCAATCTTAGCTGGAATTGATGCATAGTTTGGACATTCGGCCCCTGACGGCACAAGACAGCCATCACGTATAGCAGCTGTGATTACATCCGATCGATTTCAAGAGGCGAAGGCCTGCGGAGTTTTGTTGCCACGGCTCACTCGCTGAAGACTCACAAGATTGACTAAGATCAAGTTATGATCAGGATCCTCACAGTCTGCACCGGCAATATTTGCCGTTCACCTTATGCCGAGCTGTTTCTTCAAAGCGAACTAGACCGTATCTCCCCCGAGTCATTTAAGATTCGCAGTGCAGGATCCCACGCGTTGGTTGGACATCATATGGATGAGCGGTCTTCATTGAAGTTGCGTGATGTCGGCGTGGACAGCGATGGATTCGTAGCAAGGCAGATTAACGCAGAAACCGCGATCGGCTATGACCTAATACTTGCCTTGACCGACGAGCATCGAAGCCGCATCGTTGCAATGAGCCCAAGGCTGCTCAAGCGTACATACACTGTTCGGGAATTTGCTGCAGTTCTGGACGAATTGGCGGCAATGCCAGACGACACCCTGCCCAACGGAAGCGATCCAACGACTGTGGATACACGCTGGGCTGCGATACTCAAGGCCGCCCAGCTAGTGCGGCACTCGGCGCGTATGAAGTTGGCAGGAAATTTGGATGTCGTTGATCCGTATCGTCAAAGCGATCCCGTGTACGACCGCATGGTCGATGAACTGCTTCCCTCCCTCAGATCGATCGTCAAGTTCGAGTCCTCTTACGCAACCGAGAAGTGAACGACTAACTCGTCGCAGCATCGTCCAGAAGGCACTAACATGTGAAGGCCTTATGGAAATCAAAAGCCGTCCAGCACTTGCATCGATTGGCAGATAGGAACGCTGCGATCAGATGGCACGCCGAGTCTGGAATAGTCATCAATGTCCTCAATATTTTCAACAATTCGGTGCTCAAATCATCAAGCATCCTCACTTCGTCCGCTATTCCCGAATTCAGAGGCATGCGGACTAGTAAATCCGCCTGTAGGCCATGAGCGTTAGCGTATGGACGGAGCCTTCGGTAACAGCTGTGGAACGAAACGAAGCCCTGAGACTAAATGTCATCGAAGTCATGAGATTCGGTGTACATAATGTTGCGAGGTCACACCAACAAGCCAGAACAGCCTCCTGAGGACCCTTCTATGTCTGTCAAGCGGCTTCCGGAACATTCCTTTCTTGGGCTGAAGTGGTCAAGACCTTAAAGACACGGCGGGCTGCCAAGAACCGCTTGACGCACCTCCGATCTCCCGATCTGTTTTGCCTTGCGCGCGCCGCTTTTCAACATATGTGCGGGTCTCTTGGTCATGAGTCATTCGGGTCGATGCGGCCGAGAGCAACGCGCTGTTTAGCCGCCGGTCGCCGCCCCGGTTCAATCTGTGTCGCTCCGCGTTCCCCGACGACGCGGGGATGGGATTCACCCCCGCCAGACAGGCGAAGGCAGCCTCGCTGCGAACCCGACCCTCGTGCGACCTCGCCAACAAACATTTTGCGACTGTCACCGCACCGAACCCATTCTCCTCCAACAGGGGCGCGGCCTCGCTGACGCTGAACAACTAATCCAGTTTGTGCTCGTTGGACTTCAGCTGCTCAGCTAACGCCAAAATGTGTTTGGCCAGGCGGACTGCCTCGGCACGGGCGATACCCACCGCCAGATCTTCCTCGCGCTCACGCCACCGGGAAATCTCCTCGATCAATCTGAGTTGGGGTGAGTTTCTTGCGGGCATCAACGCCCAGGCCATTGCTGCGCACCAAAGCATTCAAAGCATTCAAAGCATTCAAAGCATTCAAAGCATTGATCGAACGGGTACGGTCCTTGAACTTGTATTCGCGAGCGGTCACCAGTATCCGCAACCCCTCGCGGGTCCCTTCATTTAAGCGGGGGCAACGCAGTTTCTCAATCTGCAATGGAAGAACGGCTCGGGCCGTCCGTTGGGCGTCCAGTGAATCCGATTTTCCGATGCCGCGGTTCTTTTTCGCGTCAATGCGCGGGGCCTCGGCGACGGGAATTCCGTGGGTGGCCACGGTACCGGCGAGGATCGCTCCATAGGATGCACCTCCCTCAATCACCCAAAGGGTATCAGCGTCAGCGTCGGGGTGCGGCGAGCCACTCATTTGATGGCCCGGTTGATGCCGGCCGCGGTGGTCGGTATCGACTGCGTATCCAGCACTGCGCCGTTGGTGGCGTCGAGGATGGCGTAGACGCAGTTGAGTGGGTGAGTGTCGACACCAACGACAAACGGGTATCAATGAGCGACGATAGACATAGCGGTCACCGTTCTATTCCTTCGTGTCGGACTTGGTTTGCGGCCGTTATCGGCCGGTACCGGTCCGGCTAGGAATCACGACGGAACAGAACTGTGAGGGGTCACGCCCGTAAGGGTAGACAATCTACTAATGAAGCTGCCGCGGTGGGCCGGACGGGTACCGGCCCACCCACTTGAACGGACAGGTCCTCAGAAGGACACCGTGAGGGTCAGCTACTTAGTGAGTCACGATCAAAGGGTGGAACGGCCGATAACTATCCAGCCAGTCCCAGACCAGCTACAGTCAGTCTCACAGCTATTTGGCACTCTGAGCTCCTATGAAAATGAAACCCAAAATCGGGAGCGAAGAAATACGATTACAAGTCTCTTAAAATAGTGCAATGGTCCCTCTCGCGTAATAGGCACGACGATCTGACCTACTGCGCTTTTGATTTATGGCCGACACAAGAAGAGCTTTCAAGGATTACATTAAACAATCACAAGTCACAAACGTCGGTCACACTTACGATACACATCATCAAGGTGGCTTCGATAGTTTTTCATGGAATAAGATTCCTCCCACGTTTTTCTGGCTTGCATTCGGATTCGTTGGACCTTGCTCGGGTCCCCTAAGAGACGCTCAAGCTGAACGCTCAGAGCGTCCGCAGATCCCACCGGAACTAAGATGCCATTGTGGTCGTTAATGACCACCTCAGGAATGGCCCCGACCGGCGTTACGACTGGGACACAAGAATGAGCCATCGCATCAAGTAGTCCGAGGGGCAATCCTTCGGCATGGGATGGCAGGACATAAATCGAAGCGCGATCAAGCTCACGGCCCAGCTCGTCTTGAGACAACCAACCGAGCAAATTGAAACGCGGGTCTTGAGACAGCTGTCGCAGTTCATCCGCTGGGATTGAGTCGTCGAAGTCCCCAGCAAGTCCGAGGCGCCACGGTAGTTTGGGGGAGATCTTTGGCAGCGCGGCCAGTAGTTCGCGAACACCTTTACGCTCTGACAAACGTCCGGAGAAGACCATGTAGCATTCGTCTCTTACGGAGTCGACAACTTTATCAGGGCCAGGAACAGCGTTCGGTACGACGTCGATCGACATTTTGTCGACCCCGATTGTATTCGCAACGTAGTCTCGCCACCCCTCTCCCAGAACGAGAACTCTCTGGGCAGACGCAAAGAATTTGACTACGAAGCCGAACTGCCACGGTGCCAGCCGTTCCACGAATTGGCGATAGCCTGCCCCGTGAAGATGGATTACATAGGGAATCCTGCATGCTCTTACGACCAAACTCAGAAGGATCTTCCTGAATGTGGAGCCACGTGAAGCAACATTGAAATGGACTAGATCCACTGATCGTCTCGACGCGACTATTTGGTACACGGCGCTGACGAACGCTGCGCCCCTTCTGGCACCCGATGAGCCAGGGTTTAAAAATCGCAAAGAACTGCTTGATGACCCGCTATCACGCAGATGGCCCATGAGCACACCCACACCACCTTGTGCGCCCGGTTCTGGACCAATGATTAGGACACTCAACTTCGGAAAATTCTGCTTCATGACAACGTCCATTCTGATCTAAATTATTCTGGCTAATAGGTCATAGGAGGAATCGTATTCTCGCTCATACTATGAATATGCAGGATCACTTCGCCGAGCTAAAAGTGCGTATCATTTCGAATGACCGAAGAATCATTAACTGCTCTAGGTCGTCCAGCTTTGAAATGGACTCGATCAGAGCCATCATGTGTATCAGTCTAATTCGTTCATTGACATTTTTTCATTGGATATTCCATGCGGCGATTCCAGTGGCTGGTACTTGACGATAAACGCAACAACAAGCCCAAGGCTTCGCACAGCCTCAGACACGAGCACGGCGATGCTTGCCGATAGAGGTGAAGCGTCTTGAAGCCATGCCAGCGTAGCCAACAGCACACAAAGTTGAAGCGCACTCGTTGCCAGAAAAGAACTTTCAAGAGAGGAGACAGCAAGCAAGTTGCTAATGCAGCTCGTCGAGGCATTCACTAGGGCTGCCACCATTAGTATGGTTGTCGGTAGCCACACGTCACCGTACTCGTCACCTAAAATACCCCTCGCCCGATCCTCTCCAATTAAGAGGAGACCCATGAGCAATGTTGCCGGCATAAGGCACGCCAACACCCCCATGCCGGCAAGCTGCAGTCCCATCGTCCTACGCCGTGCCGACTTCGCCGTACGAGCCAATACCGGCAAAACACTAGTAGAAACGGCCGTCACTCCAAGTGACCCTGCTGACTGCACACGCTGCGCGATTTCATAGGCACCTGCAGAAGCGGCTGAAGTGGCACCTACGAAGAAGATCGGTGCGCGAACCGCGATGGCAGTAAATGCAGAAGCGAAAAAATTGGTTGATACGGCTCTCCAGATAATGCGGTGGTCTTTGGCAGGGACCGCTCCTCTCCCCGGCGACAGAAGCCAAAAAGCAATGCCAGTAATAAGATAGGCAACTGCCTGTGAAATTAGAAGCGCAGCAACACCAGCCCCAGAAGTCAGGAGCGCACCGACTATAGCTAGGAGGGGCAGCCCAACAGACTCAATCGACTGCGCCAGGTGTATTCGACCGCTGGCAATCATATGTACGTACCAGAGTCTTTGCATTCCAGACGCTGCGCATGCGATGAGACAGATCAGCAGCACCGTAGCTACTTCACTAGACCAGAACGCAATAACAAAGCAGATGAGCAGGACAACACTGATACAAACTGCCCAAATCCGAAATAGGACGCTTCGGTACCTTGCTGCTATGGGCCCAATGTCGCGACCTTGTTCCTGAACCGTTGCAATCGCGCGAAGTGAAATCAGGTCCAAACCAAAAGTTCCGGCTGTCCGAGCAATCACTGCAGCACTCCAGAGAATGCCGTTAAGCCCGACGGCTACTTTACCGTGGTGGAGCGCGACGATAGCAACGAGACACAATATCAAAAGAGCTCCTGCGACGCGCACTACCAAGACGCCTAGTGAACTCCAAAGCGTAGAAGAGAAGCCCACTGTTTTCAAACCAAGGGATCCAATACGCGAGAAGCTGGCGCTACCACGCGACTTCTAGATGGCAAATCCTTCACAACGACTGCATTGACTCCGATTTGAGAACCTTCTCCTACCCTAATGGGTCCGAGAATTTTGGCACCAGGGAATACCTGGACTCCAGCCTCTAGGATAGGGACTTCCGTATGCCCTCCTCGACCACCTATTACCACACCAGGGGAGAGTAGACAATCGTCTCCAATGACCGCTCGCGGATGAATGACCAACCCAGAACCTCCGTATGCGATCTTTACCCTCTTTCCCAATGAAGCGCTAGAAGGGATGTAGGCGCCAAGAACCAGGCGTCCAACGACTGTACAGATGCGGGGAATCACCGGAATCGAGCGGAGGTGGAGCCAGTTGCCAATACGGTAAAAGACAAGGCTCATGAATGGTCTCGCCTTCGCACTGCCTGCTGGGATGTCCACTCACGCAGGACATAGTAAATGAACTTCGTGTTGCCAACGAGGTACCGTTTGAACATGCGCCGAGGCTCCTGTACCAACCGGAAAAACCATTCAATTCCTGAACGCTGCATCCAAGCGGGCGCTCGCTGCGTCCGCCCCGCGATTACGTCAAACGAACCACCAACTCCGACGCACAAACCGGTCGGTATTTGGCGGAGATTTTCGGCCAGGAAATTTTCTTTCATAGGCGATGGCAATGCAACAAAGAGTATGTCCGGCTGAAGCTGTGCAATTTCGTTGACGAGTTCCTTGTCAGTGAGATGCCTTCGCCAGAATCCATCGGCACGACCAACAACAGAGGCTCCCCGACGAACGAATTCCTCCTCGACAGCCGCCAATACGTCAGGTTCCGCTCCGAGTAGAAATATGCCATAACCACGCTGAGCAGCAACGTCTACAAGTCGATTCATAAAGTCAATTCCAGTGACACGCTCGGGCAAGGGACATCCCAGAAGCCTGCTGGCCCACACTACTGCTTGACCATCTGCGTTCACGATTGAACATCCATCGATGATTGCTCGCAGGTCGTCGTCGGCGACTGCCGCAACGAGTTTGGCGGCGTTGACGACCACATGCTGGGCCGATTGCCGAGTTTCAATAAGGCGAATGGCTTCATCAATGCTTTCATCCATGGTCAGCGCATCCACGCGCGTGCCAAGTATTCGAGGACTATGATTCTTCATTGTTATCAATTCCTAGCTGCAGCGATGTGCTTACTCAGCGCCAGGAAAGCATGGCCCTGATTCCATCGCATAAACGGAAGGCTATTCGCCGAATTCCTGAAACCCCCATCATTAGCCTGAAATTCAACGAGATAGCCAAGAACGGAATCGATGAAATGCTGGTCAAGTCCGAACTTCCGATAGTCGATCATGGCACCAGCAACCGTCGCTACATTATGTACGTCGCGAGACGGGGCTTTCGAATCAGCGAAGTAAGTAGGTCTCATGGCCTCTGTGAAAAAATGCTGCTTCCAGTACTCAAGTCCAGTCTCTACCGATGTACCGATGTCGAAGCCATGCTTTTCCAAGAAAGAAAGACTGTCCATCACATATATTGTGTGGAAACTGTCCTTCCACTCTAGCCCTGCCCCGCGGCCGTATGGCCAAGACCCCACATCGTCTTGTGCACTAACCGTCGTCTCTATAGCCTTCGGGATCCTGTCGTCAAACCCGCCAAGTCGCGCCAGAGATTCTGCGGCCAATAAACTCCCATTGTGGATCAGAGCATCCGATTCCAGCGTATAGCGGAAGAAGCCCCTAGGATCCCAGAGCGATCCGAGCCACTCCCGGACTGAGTCCGAGACTTCCTCTATTCTGTCGACGCTACTGATGGCCCGAAGTGCGTATGCGGTCGCCACAACATTCGGCGAGCCCTTTGGGTAGTATCCCCATCGTGTCTGTACGTCGAATTCATAGCCCCATGGGCCTCCCTTAATCTGCATTTCAAGGAGGTCATCCACCAAGTGATTGGCCAGCTTCATATTTCCTGTCAGAGCGCAGCCGTTAGCGAATAACGCGACGGCTTTGGCCATCCGCAGTGGCTTAACGCCAGTTACTGCCCTCAACCGTGCACCTAGGCGTTTGTGAGCCTGTACCCAGGCTTGCCTTGGAAGCCGCCCATAGAGCAGGCCAGCCATCGGCGAAGTCAATCCGTCGTATGGATCGGGGCCCGCAAAGTCGCTCCGCTCAGCGAAAGCCAAGGCCGCTCTTTGGGCCGCATGTATCGTCGAGGTCATGCTGAACCTTTCATTGTTGTGTATTGCTGGCGTGTTTGATTGGCTCAAGATTAATATCAATCGCCAGATATTTTATTCTTTGGGAGTTCCTACAATCCGTTGGTCAATAAGACGTATTTTTCCGTTGATCGTGTCGGGTATATGAGAAGTAATAACTGAACGAAACTTGACTTCTTTTCCGCACTTCACTTGGAACTCATTCACAAGCCGCTCGGCTGCTTCGATACCATTGCCTTCTGCAGGAACGACTAGTACATCTACTTCTCCCTGTTTTTCCTGAACGAGACGGTAGGCGAAGATGCCCTTGTAGGAAACTGAGTGCAAATTCAGGGCAGAGGACGAAATTAGTCCGCCAGAACTGCCGACCAGATGTTCTTGAGCTCTCTTCCCTGCCAAATGTCTGACTACCGGACTACCACACGCGTCGTAGCCGATAAGAGTGGCCCGATCGCCGGTGTCATACCTTAGCAAGGGTGCTGCCGTTAGCCGCAAGCCAGTTGCAACAATGCGGCCACTTTGCCCCAACTCCACCGGTTCGCCGTGGTCGTCTACAACCTCCACATAACCGTATAGCGGGTAAAAACGGTATGCATCAAGTACTTCATCGTACTCAGCCATCGCGACACGCTCACTTAGTCCATAAAACGGGACTAATCGAGAGTTTGGAAACGCTCGCGCAATTACTTCGCGTTGCGGGTCAAGGACTGATTCGGAAACCGGAAAAACACCGCGAATTTCGTGACGGTGGCTCGAATCTAATTTCATGGCGATCTGGGCAAACTGGGCCAGCGCCGAAGGATAGCCGTGGAGATACTCCACCTTGTGTCGAACTATCTGACGCCAATAGTATTCAACGGATTCTTCGTCCAGATTGAAAGCACTGAACAACAATTCCCTAGTTGAATGGGCACGCAAGAACTTACGACCGTGACGCTGGCCCAAGTCGATTCCACGAACAACCGCTCTCCATGCGCTCGGTTGGTATCCAGCCGATCGCCAGCCGTCACACACATATGCCCACTCGCTCGATCCGCGCCTCTTATTTAACCAGAAAACGGCGGGCTTCCCCGAGGAACCACTTGTAGTCATAAGACTGACCTGTGACTTATCCAATGTCAGGAAAGCATCAGGATCTTCTACGATATTTGCGCGTCCTAGGACAGGCAAACGTCGAAGAGCCTCATATGGATCTGCCCTACTCACTAGGCTCTCTGTTAAGAAGCCCCCGTTGTGATAATAGGGAGCAGTGGCTGCGATGGTCAGCACATTACTTAGCAATCGTCTCTGCTCATCCCGTCCCCACTCAGGGTTGGATCTTGCTTCACCGATTGACTCCAACGTCTCGGTAAAGTCCTTGCCAAATCGGAGGTAAGAAGGCAGGTACCCCGCCACCCCTCCAACAATCTCCCTGATTGCCGGAGAACTATGAGCCACAGTTTCCCTGATCCACGAAATCAATCTATTCCCCCAATGACGACCAACTCTGGTATTTAATGACTAAGGCCCTACAAACCTCGGCCTACGCGATTTTGCCGCCCACCAATAGCTTTTCTCCAGCAAATGGCAAACTCGAGCAAACTCTATCAGTGCACGCTCATCACCGTTTAAATCATGACCGGTCGCTGGCCATGAAAAGGGCGGAGACTCAAAGTTGCACAGTCTCACCAAAAATTCTTTTTGAGGCATGCAGAATTTCCGAACGTAATTTGCGCGTGGGCACTGTGATGGGCGAGCCAAGATTAGAGATTGCCAACATACAGGAGGCCAAAAAGAGGGACGTGGCGAGGCGCTTTCACGCTTCATCCATGTCACCTTCCATCCTGCGGGGCGCGAAAGGGTTCGTATGGGCGTGGCGTCTGCCCTCGCCCGAGAATTCAACTTTGCCAGCATCTGGATTGCCTCGATTACTTCATCGAGACGCCCTAACGCAACGCTTTACGGTGGTGTTGAAGCTAACAAACTCCAGGAACTTGAGTAGATCACTCGATGTTTTTCGAGTATTGCCTCTTCCCGGGTCGGGTCCCGCGCAGCGAAGCCCGCGCCTATCTAATTGCGTGTTGGATATTTTCGTGGTTCCGCGCAGGAATCTTTCGGTGACGCGGGCAGTAACGCCACTGAAGCCCGCGAGGCGTTGGCCTGCGAAGTCCCCACAGTTGCGGCGGACTTGCCTGCCTTGCGCGAGCTCATCGTGCATGGGGAAACTGGCCTACTCGTGGAACCTGACGACTCTCACCAACTCGCCGTGGCAATCAAGACTTTGCTCGAGCATTCATCGAAGAGAGCTTCGATGGGTGCTGCTGGAAGGAAGCAAATGCTTGCCGAGCGCACGTGGAGTGCCAACGCGCAAATGTTGTCTGAGACATACAAACTGATCTCCGACCAACTGCAGTGAATGGACTAATGCCGTATTCTGGTCGAGGTTACGAATCGTAGCCTCCTGAACTTCAGTGCCTCGGCTGTTTGCACGCTTGGGCGCGCCCACTAGAACCAAGGGGAAACGTCATAGTGACGAGTATCAAAGAAGTTGCCGTAGTCGGTCTGGGCTACATCGGACTGCCGACGGCAGCAATCCTTGCCTCCAAGGGCATCATCGTCAAGGGCGTCGACGTCACCGAGCGGACTGTTGACGCCGTCAACCGCGGAGAGGTTCCGTTCGTTGAACCCGCTTTGGGTGATTTCGTGGCGGCCGCGGTCGCCAATGGCACCCTCAGCGCAAGCTTTGACACTCCGTCCGCCGACGCGTTCATTGTTGCGGTGCCGACGCCATTCAACGCCGACCGCAGCGCGAACCTGTCCTACATCGAGGCCGCAGCCGACAAGATTGCCCCGCAGCTGCGCGGCAACGAGTTGGTCATCCTTGAATCGACGTCGCCTCCAGGTGCAACCCAGCACATGGCCGACCGCATACTTGCTGCCCGTCCGGACCTGGACTCCTCGACCCTGCACGTCGCCCACTGCCCGGAGCGCGTGCTTCCGGGACGCGTCATGGAGGAACTGGTCACCAACGACCGCATCGTCGGCGGCATC
>NZ_JBIXLM010000029.1:0-55517 GCF_045798545.1 Paeniglutamicibacter sp. ORCA_105
CACGGCACCCTTTTGTTGAGGTGTCTTAGATGCCGGCTTCGCGGATCAGCGGACTCAGCGTTGACGCGTGCTGCGCGGCGCCGGTCAGGCCGAGAGATTCCAGCCAGTTCCCCAGCATTTGGTAGCCTCCCTCGGTCAGGACAGACTCTGGATGGAACTGCACGCCCCAGAGGGGTGCGTTTCGGTGTGCCAGGCCCATGACGATGCCGTTTTCCGTCTCAGCGGTGATCGACAGGATCTCGGGAATGCTGGCGCGCACTGCCGCCAGCGAATGGTAACGGGTTGCAGTGAACGGGCTGGGTATGTGTGCAAAGATCGGGTGCCCGGTGTGGACAACGGGCGAGGTCTTGCCGTGCATGAGCTCCTGCGCGTGCGTGACCACACCGCCATAAGCCTCTGCCAGGGCCTGGTGTCCCAGGCATACCCCGAGCATGGGCTTCATCTGCGCACCGCACCACTGGATCACCTCGATGCAGACGCCGGCTTCGGCAGGGGTGCCCGGGCCGGGGGAGACCAGGACTCCGTCGCGGGCCTCGGCCAACTCGATGACCTCCGCCACGGACAGGTCGTCGTTCCGGATCACCGTGGTTTCGGCGCCAAGCTCTTGCAGATAACCCACCAGCGTGTAGACGAAACTGTCGTAGTTGTCGATCACCAGGATCTTGGGGGTGGTCACAGCAGCATCAGGCCAATCGTCGATTCGGTCCACGGACTGTACTGGCTCAGCCACGGGAAGACATATGTCATGAGCAATAATACGACGCCTGCGATCAGCGCCGCCGCCAAGATGACGCGGAACCACAGCGGTCCGGGGAGTTTGGAGAAGATCCATGCATACATGTGTGGTGTTCCTAGTTTTCCATCGTCTTTTTCACCAGGTTGGCGATTTCCTGCGGGGGTCCTGCATCGGCTGGACGCCAGGACTCCAGTTCCGCGTAGGCGATGATGCGCATCCGGGTGGTGAATGGCGGATGGCAACTGGTCAGCGTCAGCGTGGAGGCCGTCGGATCGACACCCGGCTGGTTCGGAACAGGCAGGAGCACCTCGTTCTGCGAGGGGTGAACGATCTCGGTGTCTCGCCACTCGTAGGTGTAGAACCCCTTGCGTGTCTGGAGATGGATCTTGTCCCCGTCCTGGAACTTGTCGATGTTCCAGAACACCTGGCCATGGGTCTGGCGGTGGGCAGCAACGGCAAAGTTTCCGGGCTCGCCCGGCGCCTGCGTCTGGGGATAGTGGCCGATGCCGACGGTGTTGAGCACATCCATTCCGACACCGTTGGTCACCGGCTGGGCGAAGTCCTTGCCGAATCTCGGGATGTAGAAGATCCCGAAGGTTTCCCCATCGGGGATCTCGGTGATCGGCGCGGGACCGAAATCTTCATCCGCAATTGCCGGCCCACTCAACGCGTCGGTTCCCCCGTCCGCCAGATCCTGGACGAATTCCGAGGTCAGCTGGGATTGCGTGCGACCGGCATCGATGTTGGTCCACCAGAGTTCCCAACCGACGAAGAGCAACATAACGATTCCGAGCGTGATGAGGATTTCGCCAAATATCCCCATGAGTCGCTGGCCGGCCGTGACCTTTGCCCGCGTCCGCAATGCGGATCGTGTCATGCGAACTTCCCTCACTGTCACTTGGAGCACCGGGAAACCCTGTGACGTCCAGTTTGAGCGGATAGTATTGGATGTAAGCGTGGCGGTGGGAAGAAAACCTCGCCGACACACAGTGACCAGCCTACCGTTCGGACACGTACTCGTTGGATCGTGTCGGCGCCTGAAGACTCGAGGAGCAGCAATGCCTGAATCCAAGACACGTCGGAAAAACCGCAAGCCACATGACGGCGACCATTCCCAGACCTATGACAAGCCGTTGCCCAAGTGGTACAAACCGGTCATGTTCGGCCTGATGATCCTCGGCCTGGTCTGGATCATGGTCTACTACATTTCCCAGACCGTGCTTCCGATCCCCGACATCGGCGGCTGGAACATCGTGATCGGATTTGGCGTGGCCATGATTGGTTTCTTCATGACCACGGGGTGGCGCTAGCTCACGGCCTTCAGACCGACGATGCAGCCAACCAACCCGATCATCAGCAGGACCTTGACCACGCTGAAGGTCTCTCCGCCGAAGACCATGCCGTAGGCCACCGCAAGGCTGGCCCCGATTCCCACCCAGACTGCGTAGGCGGTTCCCGTGGGGATCTCCTTCATTGCCCAAGCCAGGCCGGCCATGCTGAGAAGGAGACCCACAGCGAAAACCACGGTGGGGACGAGCCTGGTGAATCCCTCGGAGGCTCCCAGGGCAACTGCCCAGACCGCCTCGAACAGACCTGAGATGATAAGTACTATCCACGACATGTCGTAAGCACCGATTCCTTTCGGTGGCCGTCTTGTCGCTGTCCGGGTACGGCTCCCTCGTCCGGGGGCGCTGGTGCGCCATGGACAGCCTAGCAATTCGCCTGGGCCCGAAAACGCACCGTACAAACCAACTTCCAGAAAGGCATGCCAGTCCCCATGCTTCGCCCCGATCTCACCCGAGGTTCTTCCTCCGTTGCCGCCGCGCCAAAATTATCACCGAAGCGCCTGTACGGATTCCTGGCTGCCGCCGAAATGGTGACCTGGGCGTTGCTGATCATCTCCATGGTCATCAAGTACGGAATTGGACCGGAAATCTACGTCCGCATTTTTGGAATGGTCCACGGCGTGGTTTTCATCGCCTACGGCCTGGTGACGCTCTTTGTCTGGGCCAATGAGCGCTGGAGTGTAGCCCGTGGCGTGCTGGGCTTGGTCTCGGCGGTCATTCCCTTTGCCACGCTGCCATTCGAACGGGCAGTGTTGCGGCGGGGGCTGCTCAGTGACACTTGGCGGCTGGCACCTGGCGGGGAAGCGCCACAGGGGCCTATCGAGAGACTGCAGGCAACGGCGCTACGCAGCCCTTGGCTGGCGGCAGCTGTTGGCCTAATCGCGGTCGCGGCCATCACCGCAGCACTTCTGGTCATCGGCCCTCCGGGCGGGACAAGCTAGAGCCGTTCTGGTTCCGAGGTGGACCACGGGTCGCGTTCCTGCCGGAAACCTCAAAATTCCTGGCGCAGGCCGGCGGCCCCCGCAGCATCCAGCACCAGACCGGTGAGCAGATCCAGTGCCACCGAGGGAACCTTCCACCGCTGCCAGTAAAGAGCGACATCGCTTGTCCACGCCTCGTTGATGCATACCAGCGATCCGTCACGTGGATCCTGGACCTCCGGGATCATGCCCCAACCCAACGACGCGACCACGGCTGCCACGTACGTCCTCGAGTCCGGCACGAAGTGCTCCGCAGGCGTTTCGGCGATCCGCGTGCCTACGACCTTTCGGAGTAGCGCCCGTTGCAAGTCATCGGTCCGATCAAAACTCACCATTGGCGCAAATGCGAGCTCGGCCCCTGGATCGACACCCGGGAGCCAGCGATCCATGAAACCTGCACTGGCCATGGCTTGATAGCGCATGGTTCCCAGATACACCGAAGAGCATCCCTGCACCGGGTTGCTCTTCGTCGTCACCGCTCCCATGACCTGCCCCGAACGAAGCAAGGCGGTGGAATGGGACTCGTCATGGCGCAGGATCTCGCAGTTCATGACGTCTTGGGCAGCCAGGCCTCCAAGAACCGGTGCGAACCAACCGGCCAGCGAATCGGCATTCACGGCAATGCTGAGTTCCGTTCGCCGGGGTACATGGTCGGGCGTTGCGTCCAATCCGAGTGAGCGATGCGCCTCCGTGGACAGCATTTGGATCTCTCTGGCCAAACGAAGCAGCACGTCCCCACTGCCGGTGGTGCGAATCGGTCGCGAACGAATGAACAGCACACTGCCGGCCCGTTTTTCCAGCGCTTTGAGACGCTGGCTGACGGCCGACGCGGTGATGTTCAGGTGTCCTGCCGCTCGCTCCAGGGTTCCGGCGTCGATCACGGCCTTGAACGTTTGTAGTTGCTCCGTGGAAAAGTCCATAGTTAGAAATCCTAATGGACCCTAAGAATCTTTAGCTCGACACGTCTTTGCTGGTTCGCCTAATCTCAGTTGGTGACGTTCATTCCCTTTATATCCGGTCTGGCCACTGGCCTCTCCTTGATAGTTGCCATTGGTGCCCAAAATGCGTTCATCCTGCGACAGGGGATCCGAAAGGAACATGTCGGCCTTGCCGTGCTGATTTGCCTCGTCTCGGATGCCGTCCTGATTTTTGCCGGGATCGCCGGACTGGGTGCCCTGCTGTCGATCGCCCCGTGGTTTATTGACGCGGCCCGGATCGGTGGAGCCACTTTCTTGCTCGTTTATTCCTTCTTCGCTGCCCGGCGGGCGCTCAGCCCGCGGGGGATGGACACAAGCGCATCGACGCCGCCAACCCCGCGGCGCACTGCCGTCCTGACGGCGCTGGCATTGACTTGGCTCAACCCGCATGTCTACCTCGATACGGTCATTCTCCTCGGCTCGATAGCCGCAGCCCAAGGCGACCCTGGGCGCTGGGTCTTTGGCACGGGCGCGACGCTAGCCAGCATTCTCTGGTTCGTCGGCTTGGGTTTTGGGGCACGCTACTTGCGTGGGTTCTTTGCCAGTCCCCGATCCTGGCGCATCCTAGATGCCGTCATCGCGACGCTCATGGCAGTACTGGCCATCTCGCTGCTGTTCCCGCTCATTGGCTGAGAACGGGTTGGAGCCCCGCCGTGCATCGTAGCTATTCAACGGGCCCGGACGATCTTTCGATACATCGTCCCCTGCCGAACCAGCTCAAACCCCAAGAGTCGGTACAGCCCCGCCGCACCGGTTGGGCTTTGCGCGTCCACCGACAGGTCCACCTTTGTATAACCGGCGTCAAATGCCGTCTGAACAGCCTTAGAGAGCGCCCAAGCCGCATACCCTCGACCGCGTGACGAACGTGCCGTACCCACGCGAGATATGTACAGTTCTCCCGGCACCCATTCGGCCGCCAAGACGTAGCAGAGAGCCGTGGTCGGAACCGAGCCGCCGTCCGCTTGCAGCAGCACCTGGGAGTACGCTCCCCGGAAGGAACGGGATCCGGTCATGGCCGCCCATTCCTTGACACTCTTCGGGGTCGAGCCCCAATGATCGGCGAAGGCCTCATTGTCCAGGAGCCGAACCGACTCGGACAAGCTGGGAGAGTATGCGACCAGCCGCGCGTCACCATAGGCCGCCACAGGGCGTCCCCGGGGCCTGAAACTGTCAGGCAACACGGACATGTCCTGGAAATAGCGTGCCGGCTCGTACCGCCTGCTCCTGGCCATGGCGCCAGCACCATGGCCTGGGGCATTCCCCCACACATCGATGGTGAAGTCGATCTTGGGGAGTCGTTCCGCCATCTTCTGCGCTGCCCTTGATTCAAGGGTGTCCATGATTCCGGACCCGTGGCCGCGACGGCGGTACTCGGGTGCGATGCCCCCGTCGATGGAAACCCGCCCACGGCCGTCGCGCAGCTGCTCACCGAGGCGGAGCTGGCCGAACCCGATCATGGCATCGCCGTCCCAGAGTCCAATCGTGTCTTGTGGGGGGTCCACTCCAGGCTCGTCCAGTTCCTCTGCCAGATCCTCGACTTCGTAGAATTCCCCGGTTTCATCGAACGCTGCCAAGCGGTTGGTCAAGGCTGCCCACGCAGCGACATGCTCGGGGTGGATCCAATCCTGGCGCATTGGGACTCTCCGGTATGGGGATGCACCCGGTGGGTGCGGAAACCTGATGAGCACCATTTTTGCAGTTTTCCCCCACTAATCACAGGGCGAAGTGGGCGGGGGAGTGGACGCGAAACTTAGTAACATGCTGTGCACGAAAGTTATCCACAGGTGGGGACAAAGCTGTGGGTTCAACCTTTTGGAGCGCCAATTTCGCGGTTTGGGCGGCCTCGCGGGGTGTGAATTACATGTGCGTAAGTTATTAACACTGTGGATAAGCCGTGTGGACAACGGACGGGAAACCCTCCTCGAAGTGCCCGGATTTCCGCGCAATCTCACGGATTCGGTTAAATTTTCGACAAGTACGCTCCGCCGGACCTTCGAATCGGACCCTCAACACTTCACAGGTTGTGCACTAAGTTATCCACAGGTGTGGATGAAATTGTGAATACTTGCCAAAAACTATCCACAAACGAGACGGACCGGCGTCAGCGCGGGCGCTGGAGCCGGTCCGTCTCTTATGAATTACATGGTTGTGAGTTATTAACAGTGTGGATAACCCATGTGGACAACTTTTATGGCCAGCGGGCCTATTTGGCTGTCAGAGTCGAATGTTTGCGGCACCGTAAAAAGTCAGCGCACATAGCAACAGAACCAACAATGCAGTGCCGGCCCACTGCATCAGGGCCTGCTGCTTTCCCTTGGGCGCGTGGGCCATGACGGCTGCCGTTGCAGCACCGACCACCAGTCCGCCCACGTGGGCCTCCCACGCGATACCAGGGATGATGAAGCCGATGGCCAGGTTGATCGCAATCAAGATGACGATCTGCATGGTTTGGACTCCGCGTGCGCGGAGGAGCACAAACATCGCGGCGAAGAGCCCGAACACCGCACCGGAGGCGCCCAGAACGGGAACCCGTGGATCGGTGATCAAGAGCACGGCGACGGAGCCGCCAAGACCGGAGGCCAGGTACAGGGCCAGGAAGCGCAGCCGCCCCAACATCGGTTCCAGCACGCGACCGCAGATATACAGCGCGTACATATTGAAGGCGATGTGCCCAATGAAAGTCGTGGAGTGCGCAAAGGTCGAGGTGAGCATGCGCCACGGCTCGGGTTCCAGATACGGGCTGGTGTACAGCCCTGCGTACACAACGTAGTCACTGAAGTCGCGCAGTATCATTTGCAGGGCGAAGACGACCACGTTAATGGCGATCAACACATAAGTCACCAAGGGGCGGCCGTCCGTCGCCTTGCCGCCAAAGACCGTACGGGTGCTTGGCAACTGCTTGTTGGCCTCGCGCACGCAGTCCACGCACTGGGTTCCTACCGCCGCCGTGACTTGGCATTCGGGGCAGGCCGGACGCAAGCAGCGTTGGCAGGTGACATACGAAATCCGGTCGGGGTGCCTGGGGCAGACGGGTGCCTGCGCGGCCTGGTTCGGGTTGGACAGTCCATATGACATGGAATCGATGCTCCTGGGTAAGTACGTTCGTTGCCCCGTTGCCACGGGACGGATTACAGGCGCGGCGGTGCACGCGCCGGGACCGAGTATGCGCACGTCGCAAGACGTGCGTGCCGGGCAAAAGCAAAAGGCCCCATCCATCCGTCCCGCCGCCGTCCCTCACCTTGCAGGGCGAGGTGAGGGACGATGCGGCGGGGCGGCAGATGGAGCCTTCGACGGTCAAAGGCGCATGAACCGCGCCCGGACCACGGGCCTAGAGTGCGGTGACGTCGATGCTGCTGATGGAGACGTCTTCGAGCGGCTTGTCGCGGCCGTCGGTCGGAACGACGTTCAGCTGGTCAACGAGCTTGCGCGAAGCTTCGTCGGTGACATCGCCGAAGATGGTGTGCTTGCCCTGCAGCCAGGTGGTCGGGATCGAGGTGATGAAGAACTGGGAACCGTTGGTACCCTGGCCCATCTGGATACCTGCGTTGGCCATGGCCAGCTTGTAGGGCTCGCGGAAATCAAGCTCGGGATTGATCTCGTCGTCGAAGCGGTAGCCCGGTCCGCCCGTGCCCTGGCCCAGCGGGTCGCCGCCCTGGATCATGAAGTCGGAGATAATGCGGTGGAAGATCGTGCCGTTGTACAGCGGGGTGTTGACCTTCTCCTCGCCGTTGCGCGGGTCGGTCCAGGTCTGTTCGCCGGTGGCCAGGCCCACGAAGTTTTTCACGGTCTTGGGGGCGTGGTTGCCAAAGAGGTTCACGACGATGTCGCCCAAGTTGGTGTGGATGGTGGCTGTATGCGTTGGGATTGCAGTCATACAGTCATTCTTCCATGAGCGCTCTAACCGCCGTTGCGAATGGCTACGCGTTCAGTGAACACGGCCACACGATTGTTTATAGGTCGGTCAGGTAATGGCTGTAAGCCAATCGTAGGTCGTAGGCTAGGACGAAGCTTACGAAACGATCGAAGGGGTTCACTGTGAAGTCAGAACGTATTGCTCGAGACTTTGGTGAAAGTGTTGCCACTGGTGCCGAGCAGGCATTGGATTGGGCAGCTCCAAAGGTGGACACGGCCGTGAAGTGGGCCGTTCCTCGTATAGAAAAGGGCATCGAGACGGCATCCCCGAAGATCCAGGAGAGCCTGAACTGGGCCGCCCACGAGCTTTCGGAGACCGTCGCGCGGGTCACTCCCATGATCCAGGAGTCCCTTGAGCGCGTGGGTCCACGACTCTCCGCGGCCATTGACGAAGCCACCCCCCGGGTCCAGAAGGCCGTTGACCGTGCCACTCCCGCGCTGAACGAGGCGCTCGAGAAGGCGACGCCTGCCCTCACCCATGCGCGCAATGTCGTTCTCAACGATTACCTGCCGGCGGCCAACGAAAAGATCGGTCAGGCGGCCGAATTCACCACGCGCAAGCTTGAGCAGGCCAGGGTTCCCGAGGCGCTTCACCAGGTTTCCGAAAAACTCACGCCTAGTCCTGAAACCGTCGAACGTGTCCAGAACAGCGCAAGCGCTGCCGTGGGCCGAGTCAGCAAGGAGCTGAACAAGGTGCAGAAGCCTGCGAAGAAGAAAAAGGGATGGCTTGTCGTAGCCGTCATTGCCGCCGCAGGCGCAGCGGCCGTGGCTGCTTGGCGTGCCTCGAAGCCCATCGACGACCCGTGGAAGACCCCGGCACCGGTGGAACCGACCACCGTGCGCGCAAGCGGCCCGGTGGAAGTCCCCGCCAGCGTGGAGGAAGTCCGCGACGAAGTGGCCTCATCGGCAGCCGCCGCCAAGGAGAATAGCTCAGCTCAAGCCGACGAAGCGGTGGCAGACAACAAGAAGCAGCTTTCCGAATCGGCTGAGGAAATTTCGGAGGCGGCCACCACCGCCAAGCACAAGGCAGAGGCAAGCCTGGACTCCAGCGAAGCAAGGGTCGCCGAAGCCGAGGCTTCCAATGGGGACACCGCGCCAAAGCCGGGTCCCCGCACCAAGAAGTAGTTTCGGTCGGTCCCGGGGCATCCGCAACGGATGCCCCGGGCAGACATAGAGCAACAGGGCAGCACGTGGTCTTCACTGCATCCGGCAACCCGGGATGCGATGGATCAGGTGGTGCCCTGTTCCTTTGTCAGCGGTTCCACGAGGGCCTTGCTCTGAGCGTGCGCCTGTCCCCGCACGACAAAGAACAGGCCGACAAGGATTACCGCCAGCCCAAACACCGTTCCGGCCGGCAATATCTGCCCCAGGAACAATGCGGCCAGCAGGGCCGCCCCCGGGATTTCCAGCAAGATCAGGGTGGAAACGGTGAGCGGGCCCAGCGAACTCAGCAGATGGTTCAGGGCCGAATGCCCGAGGACCTGGGAGCAGAGAGCCAGTGCAAGGATGCCGATCCATCCGTTGAGGTCGAATCCCCAGACCGGTTCGCCGGCCAGCAGGCACATTACCAAGAGCAGGACAGAAGTCAGCCCGTAGCAGATAGTGGTGTAGGAACTGGTACTCATGGTCGCGCGGGCCTTGGACCCCGCCAGAGTGTAAGCGGCGGCCAGGACGCCGCCTATGAGGGCCAGCCCGTCACCGATAAGTGCCTCCGTGCCCGACCCGATGTCGAACCCCGTGATCACCAGTACGCCGGCGAAAGCCAGCAGCACTCCCAGACCGACCCTCCAGCCATACCTTGTTCCGCGCAGGGATTGGAACAGCGCTATCCACGCAGCTTGCAGGCACACCAGTGCTGTGGATGCAGCGACGGTGGTCATTCGGATCGACGTCATGAAGAAGGCGAAATGCAGCGCAAGCGAGAGGGCGGCGAGGGCGCTCCATCCCCATTCCCGGCGGCGCAGCCGGCCGAAACCGCGCCGATCCTTCACCAGTGCGGGCACGGCCATGACGGCAGTGCCTATGGCATTGCGCCACAAGGCCATGGAGAGGGCGGGAACCGCCGGGAACGCGGCAATGAGCGGCCCTGAAGCAGCAACTCCCAGGACGCCCACCAGGGCCAGTAGAAAGGTCACCTGCCCACTCTATGGTTTCGCGTGCCGGGCCACCGAATGCGGCAGCGGGGGAGCCGACAACCCCCAAAGCTCACGATCCGGCTGGGCGCGAGTGTTAAAGAATAAAAGACCCGGAACTGGCGTTCCGGGTCTTTTATTTCGGTGGAGACTAGGGGGGTCGAACCCCTGACCTGAAGCTTGCAAAGCTACCGCTCTACCAACTGAGCTAAGTCCCCGTATTTTGTTGTGCATCAACTTCTTGCATGGCAGGTTAGCCCTGCCCCGAATTCAGGATACCTTATCGGTGCCCTGGCTCCAGGTGGCCTTTTCAGCCGTGGATCCCTTGTACTTACGATAACCAATAACGCCCGCGGCTACTGCCACCAACACCAGAAATTTCCGCATGGAGATTTCCTTTCAACTATCGTTCGGACGAGGGAATCCGTGGGCGTACCTGGACTTGAACCAGGGACCTCTTCGTTATCAGCGAAGCGCTCTAACCGCCTGAGCTATACGCCCTCTATGTTCCCGCCGGGAACGAGATAAAACTTTACCCGAGAAACCACCAAAGAAACAAATCGGCCCCCAAAGGTCCCTTTATCAAGGACTTTGGGGGCCGTCTTTGGCGTGTTTCCGCTAATTAATCGTCGGTCAAGGTCACGCCAATGCCGCCGACCAGGGTCGACGAGAGGTTGTAAAGCACCGCTGAGAGCATCGACAGAGCCGTGAGTAATACCACATTCACCACGGCGATGATGGTGGCAAACGAGGCAACCTGGCCCAGCGATGCGATTTCCATCAAATCGAATCCGGTTTCGGAGCCGATGATTTCGCGCAGCAACCCGTTGACGGCCTCGAAGATGCCGGTCAGGTCAAGCACCGACCACAGGACGACGCTTGCAACGACGGTAACGATGCCAAGGGCAACCGAGAGCAGGAACGCCATCTTCAACACCGACCAGGGGTCGACCTTGGAAATGAGCAGGCGTGCCTTGCGGACCTTGGCCTTGGGCGCCGGGCGGACCAGCTGCTGTGGGCGTCCCTGCGCCGCGCCGGCGGGGCGCGGTGCCCCGGGCCGCGGTGCCCCGGGGCGGGGTGCGCCGGGGCGGGGTGCGCCTGCGGGGCGCTGCGCTGCCGAGGGCTTGGGCGCAGTTCCTGGTCGGGGCGCACCGGCGGGGCGCTGTGCCCCTACGGGCGCCTGTCGTGGCGGTGCGGGACGGGTACCACCAGTGCCGCCCGCCGGGCGGGGCGTATTCGGGGTGCTCACGCGTTACCTCCGTCGTTGGTGGCCTCGTCGTCGTGCCCAAGGTTTTCCTCGGTTCCTCCCGGGTTTTCATCACCCGGAAGGGCCTCGGAGGCCGTTTCTTGTGTCTTTTCCGCGTTCAACGGTACTGCATCTTCCTCGGCGTTCTCTCCGAGGCCGCGCTCGGTGTTCTTCGCGACGGCGATGATGCGGTCCTTCTTGTCCGGCTTGGCAAAGATGACGCCCATGGTGTCGCGGCCCTTGGCGGGAACCTGCGAAACGTCCGAGCGGACCACCTTGCCGCCCTCCATGACCACCAGAACCTCGTCCTCATCGTGGACAATCAGCGCGCCGACGAGGTCGCCGCGGTCCTCGGCGAGCTTGGCTACCTTGATGCCGATGCCGCCGCGGGACTGCACGCGGTATTCATCCACGGAGGTGCGCTTGGCGTAGCCGCCCTCGGTGACGACAAACACATAGGAATCGTCGGTGACCACGTCGGCGGCCAGCAATTCGTCTTCCTCGCGGAACTTCATGCCGGTGACGCCGCTGGTCGCGCGTCCCATGGGGCGCAGTGCCTCGTCGGTGGCGGTGAAGCGCACCGACTGCCCCTTGCGGGAAACGAGCATCATGTCGTCGGTCTCGCTGATCAATTGCGCGGAGACGAGTTCGTCGCCCTCGCGCAGGTTGATGGCGATGACCCCGGCGGTGCGGTTGGTGTCGTAGTCGGCCAGGCGGGTCTTCTTGACCAGGCCGTTGCGGGTGGCGAGCACCAGGTACGGGGCCTGCTCGTAGTTGCGCAGGTCAAGGACCTGGGCGATGTGCTCATCGGGCTGGAAGGCCATCACGTTGGCCACGTGCTGGCCCTTGGCGTCGCGTCCGGCCTCGGCCAGTTCGTAGCACTTGGTGCGGTAGACGCGGCCGTGGTTGGTGAAGAAGAGCAGCCAGTCGTGCGTGGTGGTGACGAAGAAGTGCTCCACCACGTCGTCGCCGCGCAGCTGTGCGCCCTTGATGCCCTTGCCGCCGCGGTGCTGCGAGCGGTAGTTGTCGCTCCGGGTGCGCTTGACGTAGCCGCCGCGGGTGATGGTGACGACCATTTCCTCTTCGGGGATCAGGTCCTCGACGCTCATGTCGCCGTCGTAGCCCATCAGCACCTTGGTGCGCCGGTCATCGCCGTGCTTCTCGACGATCTCGGCGAGTTCCTCGGAGATGATGGTGCGCTGGCGCTGCGGGTCCGCGATGATGACCTTGAACTCGGTGATCATCGTTTCGAGTTCCGCGTGGCGGTCCTGGATCTTCTGGCGTTCCAGGGCGGCCAGGCGGCGCAGCTGCATGTCGAGGATCGCACGGGCCTGGAGCTCGTCGATTTCCAGCATTTCCATCAGCCCGTCGCGCGCGGCCTCGGTGGTGTTGGAGCGGCGGATCAACGCGATGACCTCGTCCAGGGCGTCCAGGGCCTTGAGCAGGCCGCGCAGGATGTGCGCTTCCTCCTCGGCCTTGCGCAGGCGGAACTGGGTGCGCCGGATGATGACTTCCATCTGGTGCGTGACCCAGTGGCGGATGAATGCGTCCAGCGAGAGGGTGCGCGGCACCCCGTCGACGATGGCGAGCATGTTCGCGGAGAAGTTGGACTGCAGCTCGGTGTGCTTGTAGAGGTTGTTCAGCACGACCTTCGCCACGGCGTCGCGCTTGAGCACGATGACCAGGCGCTGGCCGGTGCGGCCACTGGTCTCGTCGCGCAAATCGGCGATGCCGGAGATCTTGCCGTCCTTGACCAGCTCGGCGATCTTCACCGCCAGGTTGTCCGGGTTGGCCTGGTAGGGCAGCTCGGTGACGACCAGGCAGGTGCGTCCCTGCAGCTCCTCGACGGAAACCACGGCGCGCATGGTGATGGATCCGCGGCCGGTGCGGTAGGCGTCGGCAATGCCCTTGGTGCCCAGGATCATGGCGCCGGTGGGGAAGTCCGGGCCCTTGATGTGGCGCATCAGCTCTTCGAGCAGTTCCTCGCGGTTGGCCTCCGGGTGCTGGAGGTACCACTGGACGCCGGAGGCGACCTCGCGCAGGTTGTGCGGCGGGATGTTGGTGGCCATGCCCACGGCGATGCCGGAGGAGCCGTTGACCAAGAGGTTCGGGAAACGCGCCGGCAGGATGGTGGGTTCCTGGTTCTTGCCGTCGTAGTTGTCCTGGAAGTCAACGGTGTCCTCGTTGATGTCCCGGACCATCTCCATGGCCAGCTGGGCCATCTTGGTTTCGGTGTAACGCGGGGCTGCCGCGCCGTCGTTGCCCGGGGAGCCGAAGTTGCCCTGGCCCAGGGCCAGCGGGTAGCGCATGGTCCAGTCCTGGATCAGGCGGACCAGGGCGTCGTAGATCGCGGTGTCGCCGTGCGGGTGGTACTGGCCCATGACCTCGCCGACCACGCGGGCGCACTTGTTGTAGGAGCGCTCCGGGCGGTAGCCGCCGTCGTACATTGCGTAGATCACGCGCCGGTGCACGGGCTTCAGGCCGTCGCGCACGTCCGGCAGCGCGCGTCCCACGATGACCGCCATGGCGTAGTCAAGGTAGGAGCGCTGCATCTCGGTCTGCAGGTCGATCTGGTCGATCTTGTCGACGCCGAGGTTTACCGCCACGGCGTCGTCGATCACCGCGCCCTCAACGATCTCGTTGGCGGGTTCGGTGCCGTCCTGCGGGTTTTCGGGAGTCTGATCGCTCATCGATTTCTTCCTCTAGTCAAAAGTCTGTGTCTAAAACGCGGGCGTGCGGGTGGACTAGATGTCCAGGAAGCGCACGTCCTTCGCGTTTTGCTGGATGAAGTTTCGACGCGATTCGACGTCCTCGCCCATCAGCACGGAGAAGATCTGATCGGCCGCGGCGGCGTCGTCCATGGTGATCTGGCGCAGCGTGCGGTGCTCGGGGTCCATGGTGGTGTCCCAGAGTTCCGAGTAGTCCATCTCGCCCAGGCCCTTGTAGCGCTGGATGCCGTTGTCCTTGGGCAGGCGCTTGTTCTTGGCGGCGCCGGTGGTCAGCGAGTCGTCGCGTTCCTTGTCCGAGTACACGTATTCGTGCGCGGCGTTGGACCACTTGATGCGGTACAGCGGCGGCATCGCCAGGTACACGTAGCCGTTTTCGATCAGCGGGCGCATGAAGCGGAAGAGCAGGGTCAGCAGCAGCGTGGTGATGTGCTGGCCGTCGACGTCGGCATCGGCCATCAGCACGATCTTGTGGTACCGCAGCTTGGCCATGTCGAATTCCTCGCCGATGCCGGTGCCGAAGGCCGTAATCATGGCCTGCACCTCCGCATTGCCCAAGGCGCGGTCCAGACGGGCGCGCTCGACGTTCAGGATCTTGCCGCGCAGCGGCAGGATGGCCTGGACCCGGGGGTTGCGACCGCGCTTGGCGGAGCCGCCTGCGGAGTCGCCCTCCACGATGAAGACCTCGCACTCGGCGGGGTTCTTCGAGGAGCAGTCCGAGAGCTTGCCGGGCATGCCGAAGGATTCCAGCGGCGACTTGCGGCGCGCGTTGTCGCGGGCCTTGCGCGCGGCCAGGCGTGCCTGGGAGGCGAGCTGGGCCTTGCGGATGATGTCGCGGGCAGTGATCGGGTTGCGCTCGAGCCAGTCGCCGAGTTCCTCGTTGACCACGCCCTGGACGAAGCCCTTGGCCATCGAGTTGCCCAGCTTGGTCTTGGTCTGGCCCTCGAACTGCGGTTCGGCGAGCTTGACGGAAATGACCGCGGTCAGGCCCTCGCGGATGTCGTCGCCCGTGAGGTTCTCGTCCTTTTCGCGCAGGATCGTCTTCTCGCGCGCATAGCGGTTGATCAGCGAGGTCATGGCGGCGCGGAAGCCCTCTTCGTGGGTGCCGCCCTCGTGGGTGTTGATGGTGTTCGCGTAGGTGTGCACCGACTCCGAGTAGGCGTTGGTCCACTGCATGGCGACCTCGACGCTGATGCCCTTGGAGGTGTCCTCGGATTCGAAGGCGATGACGTCTTCGTGGACAAGCTCGACCTTCTTGGAGGAGTTCAGGTGCTTGACGTAGTCGAGCAGGCCGTCCTTGTAGAGGTAGTCGACGACGCGGTGCTTCGGGGTGTCGTCCTTGAGTTCGTCTTCCTCCGTGGCGATCTCGTCGGCGTCGACCTCAAGGGTGCGCTCGTCGGTGAGCGTGATGCGCAGGCCCTTGTTCAGGAAAGCCATCTGCTGGAAGCGGGCGCGGAGGGTCTCGAAGTCGAAGTCGATCGAGTCGAAGATGCTGTCGTCCGGGTAGAACGTCTGCATGGTGCCGGTGGCGTCGGAATCCTCGCCCTTGACGAGGGTGCCCTGCGGCTTGCCGCCCTCGGCGAAGCTCATGCGCCAAACGCTGCCCTGGCGGCGGATCTCTGTTTCCACGCGAGAGGAAAGGGCGTTGACGACGGAGATGCCCACGCCGTGCAGTCCGCCGGAGACCGCGTAGCCGCCGCCGCCGAACTTTCCGCCGGCGTGCAGGATGGTCATGACGACCTCGACGGTCGGTTTGCCCTCGGTGGGGTGGATGTCCACGGGGATGCCGCGGCCGTTGTCCTCGACGCGCACGCCGCCGTCGGCCTGCATGGTGATCTTGATGTGGTCGCAGTACCCGGCAAGGGCCTCGTCGACGGAGTTGTCCACGACCTCGTAGACCAGGTGGTGCAGGCCGCGCGGGCCGGTGGAACCGATGTACATGCCGGGGCGCTTGCGCACCGCTTCGAGGCCCTCGAGAACCGTGATGTCTTGGGCGCCATAGGTGTGTTCCACCCGGCCGTTGACAATCTCATCCGCCGGCTGTGCCGCGGGGGATTCGCCGGCCTCTACGGAATCGATGGGTTCCTGGGGTGTGGTGTTATCGGTAGACACAGGTGCTACAGACTCCTCAAACAGTGGAAGGCCGAACACCGAAGGTGCCCGATCATGAACCAGCGTCCCGTCGCACGGACAAGACACCTTCATCAATTCTACCGTGTTGCGCCATATTATCCGGCATTGACGGGCAGCAACATGCCGTCATTGGCCGCCAATCATGCACAGGAGCGATTTGTCCCGCCTCGAGTGGGGGGCTATGTGGTTCGCGCGCTCTCGGTGCGCCAGTCGGCCCGCTACGCGTTTTGGTTTTCTACCCGTAGGTGTCGCGCGGACCCCTGCCCTTGACCGAGCGTCCTCCGTGGCGCCAGGAGGGTGCGGCCGGTCCAAGGACCCGGATCACGGTGATCACTCCGGGGCCGAGTTCCCTGTCAAAGTGCTTGAGCAGTTCGTGGGAAAGCAACCGCATTTGCGTGGCCCAGGTGGTGGAGTCGCAGCGCACCACCACGGTGGAATCCTCGAACGACTCGGGGATGCAATGCGCAGCAATCTGCGGGCCCACCAGTTCGCTCCAGCGCGAAAGCACCGAGCCCACGGCCACCGGTGCGCTCCAGCCGCGGTCGCGCACGATCTTGCCGAAGAGGTTGCCGATTTCCTGGGGGTCGCGCCCGTCAGAGTATTTCGCCGGCGCGGAACTCGCTCGTCTCTTGGCTTTGCGCGCGGCGGCGTTCTCTTCGAACCTGGCTGCCTTCGCCGCGTCGATCCGGGCCTCGCCCCGACTCAGTGCCGCTTCGCGCATGCGGTTGAGGATGGCGCGGGCGGCGTCCAATGCCTCCGGGGCATGCGGGTCTTTTTCCTCGCTCACGAGTGCACCGCTCCCGGGCTGACCTTCAGGAAGGTGCCGCCGAGCTCCCCCGGGACATCCCCGGCAACCGCGGCGGTGACTATCACCTGGTCCGCGCCGGCAACGATGGACGCCAGGCGGGTGCGCCGGGTGGCATCGAGTTCGGCAAACACATCGTCCAGGATCAGAATCGGGCCAGCCCCGGGCCGAGGGTCGTCCTCGCCCATGACCTTGTACGCGGCAAGCCGCAGCGCCAAGGCCAGCGACCAGGTTTCCCCGTGGCTGGCATAACCCTTGGCGGGGGCGCCTCCCAGGGTCAGCAGGACATCGTCGCGGTGCGGACCCACCAGGGTGATGCCGCGTTCAAGCTCCTTGGCGCGCGTATTCAACAGGGCCGCGAGGAACATCTCTTCGAGTTCCTCCGTGGTGGCGTCCAACAGCGCCGCGGGTGCCACCCGCGATGCTTCCTCCTCGGTCTCCGGCACCCCAGAGGAGGATTCCTCGCCGTCAAAATCGGCCAGGACCGTGCATTGGTAGTAGGCGCGGGCTTCCTTGTTGGCGTCGGCCAGCGATGCGTAGGCAGCACCCATGTAGGGCGAAAGCAGGCGGAGCACCTCGAGCCGCCCGCGCAGCACCCGTGCCCCGGCCCGGGCAAGATGCGTGTCCCAGACATCGAGCGTGGATTCGTGGGCCGTGGAGGGTTTTCCCCCGGCCCGGGCGGATTTCAGCAGGGCATTGCGCTGTTTGAGCACCCGCTCATAGTCCCCGCGGGTCGCCGCCTCGCCAGGACGCAGGGTGACCAGCAGTTCGTCGAGGAAACGGCGTCTATTGGACGGATCCCCCTTGACCAGGGCCAGGTCCTCCGGGGCAAAGAGCACCGTGCGGACGATTCCCAGGATGTCTCGCGCCCGCACCGGGTTGGCGCGGTTGATCCGGGCACGGTTTGCCTTGCCGGCGGTTATTTCCACCTCGATGGTGGTCACCAGCTTGGCGCGCTGGACGCGTGCCCGAACCAAGGCCCGGTCAGTGCCAAAACGCAGAAGTGGCGCATCGTTGGTGACGCGGTGTGAGGAAAGTGTTGCCAGGTAGCCGATGGCTTCGACGATGTTGGTCTTGCCGACGCCGTTGGAACCTACCAGGACATTGGTGCCGGGCCCCAGCTCGACATCGGCTTGCGCATAGGAGCGAAAGTCGGTGAGAGAGACATGTGAGATATACACCTAGACGTCCTGCGGTGGGATCAAGGGGCGGGGTGCCGTCGATCGGGTGATGAAGGCCTGGCGGAAACCGCCAAGAAAAGTCGTGTTCGACCGCTCCGGTTGGAGCGGACGTGGAGCGGTCGAACACGGGGTTGCAACGGGGAAGAAAACCAGGTTTTCCCCCGCTTGCAACCTAATTGGGCAAGTTTGGTAGGCGGACCGGCATGACCAGGTAACGGTACTGGTCGCTGTCCTGTCCATCCAGGGACGACTGCGCTGTCATCATGGCCGGCTTCGGGGCACTGGTGAAGGAAAACCGCACGAACTCGCTGTCGAATGCGTTCAGTCCCTCGCTCAGGTAGGCGGGGTTGAATGCAACGGTGATTTCCTCGCCGTCGATCTGCGCCTCGATGGATTCCTCGGCCTGGGCATCTTCTCCGGTGCCGGCATCGAGGGACAGCTGGCCGCCAGCGAACGATAGCCGGACCGGGGTGTTGCGCTCGGCAACGACCGCCACGCGGCGGACGGCTTCCATGAGGTCCGAGGTGCGCACGGTGGCATGAATCGGCGTGTTTTCGGGGAAGAGGGAGCGGATCTTGGGGTAGTCCCCGTCCACGAGCAACGAGGTTGTCCGGCGGTTTCCGCTTTCAAAACCAATGAGTTCGTTGCCTTCACCCAGGGCGATCTTCAGTTCGCCGGCGGAGCCCAGGGTCTTGGCGACCTCATTCAGGGTCTTGGCCTTGACCAACGCAGAGGTGGAAATACCGGCCTGTGAGGGCTTCCAGTGGACCTCGCGCATGGCCAGGCGGTACCGGTCTGTCGCCAGGAACGTGATCAGGTCGTCTTCGATTTCCATCTTGACGCCGGTGAGGATCGGGAGGGTGTCGTCTTTGGAAGCTGCAACGATGACCTGGTTGATCGCGTGGGCAAAAGCCTCGCCATCGACGACGCCCGTAACCTCTGGAAGCACTGGAAGTTCCGGATACTCGGCCACCGGCATGGTGGCCAGGTGGAATCGGCTTCGTCCGCAGGTGAGAGTGACCTTGGTGCCATCGGTTTCGATGACTGCGGTGGCGTTTGGAAGGCTCCGGCAGATTTCGGCCAACAACTTGCCCGAGACCAGGATGGTTCCCTCGGTTGCGACATCCGCAGCGATTTCGAGGTGTGCGGAAATTTCGTAGTCGAACCCTGCCAGCGAAACAGTGCCGCTGGTCGCGGTGATGAGGATGCCTGAGAGCACCGGTGAGGGCGGTCGCTGAGAGAGTGAACGGGCGGTCCAGGATACGGCTTCGGCCAATACATCCTTTTCAACGCTGAACTTCACGAAGTGGTCCGCCTTTCACGACGAAGTCGACAGTACTTGACTTAAAGCAAGCTTAGCGGCTCGGAAAAAATCCAAAACCAGAACCGATCCTTGGACCGGCGTGCGTTCGCACGCTTGCTTTTGAACCGACTGCAGCTGATGGCAGAACTACGGCACAGCCTTCGAGCATACCGGCTTTTGAGACTCGCAAACGATGGTCATGCCTGTGGCTTGGTGTGAAACGCGATGACTTTAGCCGAAACCGGAAACCTGTGGCTTCTCTGAATCAACGAAAAGAACGGGGGTACGCACTTTCTTGAACAAGCGCGCGGTAGCAAGAGATGCCACTCAATCGAGGCAGCCGATATCACATGTGGTTTTCGGCAACCTAGACCATCTGAAGAACACAAAACGCAGACGGAATGAGCATGAAATTCAGCATCCGAGGTCTTGGTCGGAGTGATACGCGTTTTACGGAGTGCTAGTTAGGATCCAGGTTTCCTCGCCTTGCCCGGGGCGGACTACCCACGAGGCCCTTCTAACGGCGAATCCAGTCCGCCCCGGCGGTGGCGTCCTGAGTGGGATGTTCCATGACGGAGAAGCGCAAGTTCGGGCGTTCATCTTGGGGGGCAACTCGGCTGAAAGTAACCCATGGGAACGAGACAAACGATGGCGATATGGGCCTTTTGGGCCTGGGGACGGAAAAGAGGTCTTGTTATCTGGATGAATAAGAAAGATGGGATTAGTAGTGTTAATAACCCCTGTGGATACTGTGGATAAGTACCCTCGGCCGCGGGAACGCACCAATTATGCATGTGCACAACATGTGATTGGGCGTGACACTGAGTGTCACGCCCCGGTGGATAACTTTCTGCGTAAATTAAGGGATCCACAGCGACCCCTGTAGTTATCCGCAGGTAATCGCCGTAGTCCACTTAACTATCCACAGGTTTATCCACACCTGTGGTTATTGGGGTAAAGGAGCCCTTAGCCCTCTCGCTGACGTTGCTTGATCCGGTTGGTCAGTTCGGTGACCTGGTTGAAGATTGCCCGACGCTCGGCCATGAGTTCGCGAATTTTTCGGTCCGCGTGAATCACCGTGGTGTGGTCACGGCCGCCAAGTTCTTGGCCGATCTTTGGCAAGGACATATCGGTGAGTTCCCGCAGCAGGTACATGGCGATTTGCCGTGCTGTCACCAAAGTCCTGGTTCTGGATTTGCTGTTGAGTTCTTCAATTGTGAGATTGAAGTACTCGGCAGTTTGGGCAACGATCGTGGCCGGGGTGATTTCCTGCGCACCCTCGTCGGTGATCAAATCCTTCAGGACTGTCTCGGCAAGGCTCATGTCAACGGTTTGGTTGTTGAGTGAGGCGAAGGCCGTCACGCGGATCAACGCACCCTCAAGCTCGCGGATGTTCGTGGAGATCTTGGAAGCGATGTACTCCATGACCTCGTCGGGTGCGGAGAGATTCTCGGCAGTGGCCTTCTTACGCAGAATGGCAATACGGGTTTCGAGTTCTGGAGGCTGGATATCGGTGAGCAAGCCCCATTCGAATCGTGAACGCATCCGATCCTCGAAGCCGGACAGCTGCTTTGGCGGCAGATCAGAGGTAATCACGACCTGCTTGTTGTGATTGTGTAGCGCGTTGAACGTGTGGAAGAACTCTTCCTGGGTGGCGTCCTTGTTGGCCAAGAACTGGATGTCGTCGATGAGCAGGATGTCGACATTCCGGTAGGTCTGTTTGAAGCTGGCGCCTTCGTCGTCCCGGATGGAGTTGATGAAGTCGTTGGTGAATTCCTCGGAATTTACGTAGCGGACGCGTATCCCGTTATAGAGATGCCGGGCATAGTGACCGATGGCATGGAGCAAGTGGGTCTTGCCCAAACCGGAATCGCCGTAGATGAACAGGGGGTTATACGCCTTGGCAGGGGCCTCTGCGACCGCCACCGCAGCGGCGTGGGCGAACCGGTTCGAGGAACCGATGACAAATGTGTCGAAGATGTATTTGGGGTTCAGCCGGCCAAATTCCTGGGAATTGGACGGTGGCGATGGCTGCGGGAGGACATCGCTGATGCGCGCCTTGGGAACCGGGGGCAACTCGACGGGGGGAACCGGCGCCTCCTCGGGGACCAGGTCCGAGTCGATGCTGAACGCACAGCGGATATCTGACTGGAAAACCAGCTTTAGAGACTGTTCCAGGGGATCCTTGAGCTGTGTTTGGAGAACGTCACGAGTCAACTCGTTGGGTACCGCCAGCAACAGGGTTGTCCCGATCAGACCTTGGGGCTGAGCCAAGGCGGCAAATGCACGCTGCATGGGAGTCACGCGGTCGTCTTGTTCGACATGGCGAACTACCTGGCGCCAGGCACTGCCGACACTATTGGTCTCGTCTGTGCTCACAGTTAGGCCCCTTCGTTTTATTACATCGACCAAGCGGGCGACGAATGGGGCCGGCAACGACCGGACCCCAACGGAATGATTCTAGCCGTCATCCACAGCGTTATGCACAGACGGTGGATAACTTGAGGTGGATATCTCCCGGGGGCTTGCAAATCTGCGTGTTAGCAAGTAAAAATTGACGACTAGGACCATGGTGTCAGACCCGATATTCGCTAGTTTTAAGCGTTTATCCACCGGGCTATCCACAATTAACATCACATCACGCACAGTGGTCCTTGCCGGGCCATGGTCGGTTCAATTTGACGTACCCTCACTTCCACCCCTATCGTTGTGTAGTCCTATGTGTGCACTTTTGGCACTGTGAGGTGCCTTCGAAAGTCTTCGGATTATCGAAAGCTCGGAGCAGTCCACGAGGGCCACCTGAATACGAGCGTCGGCCTGTTCTTCCCTACTTATTAGCAACGGGCAAGGCGCATCACATGATCGTCTTGGAGTTACTACCGTGAGCAAGCGGACTTTTCAGCCGAATAACCGTCGTCGTGCCAAGAAGCACGGTTTCCGACTTCGTATGCGTACCCGTGCAGGCCGTGCCATCTTGGCAACCCGCCGTGGCAAGGGTCGCGTCGAACTTTCTGCATAACCATTAAGCACTACTGTCCTGAAATAGCGCAGGTTTTCGTGGATTCTTTGTTTTACAGACTCGACGCGTGACGTCGTGTTGCCAAAGAATCAGCGATTGCGCCTTTCGAAGGACTTTACAGCCACTGTACGTTCCGGCGCCCGAACTGGGCGCCGGAACGTAGTGCTATATGCACGGGTTCGCTCTGAAGAACCCCAGGGCAATAACCGTTTTGGTTTCATCGTTTCCAAGGCCGTTGGCAATGCCGTGCACCGCAATCTCGTCAAACGAAGAATGCGTGCATTGGCTCAGCAGTTCGCTGCGGATGCCACCGGCCTCGACGTCGTGCTCCGGGCATTGCCTGGTTCCGCCGACATCGAATGGGACGAGCTAGGCCAGCAAGTCCGTTCGGGGCTTGAATCGGTTGTCCGTAAGGCGGGTGCTAAGCATGAAAAAGGATCGTAGGCCCAGAACCGGGCTCATCTGGTTCCTTATAGATATCCCGAGAAATCTCATCATCGGGTTTCTCATGGTGTATCGCAAGATCATTTCGCCTGTCTACGGCGACGTCTGTCGTTACTTTCCCAGCTGTTCGGCCTACGGCCTTGAAGCAGTCACGGTACATGGCACCATCAAAGGCATCGGATTAACCATCTGGCGTGTCTTAAGATGTAATCCTTTTAGCCATGGCGGGATCGATTACGTTCCCGAAGGCCGGCGAATTTGGCCAGAAGGCAAGACCCCCAAGATCATGGTGATGAATCATCCTCCGATTCCCGCCGACGAAGACGCCGCAGATGCGGCCTGAGGAGCATGACCGGTAATGACAAATTTCTTTGACCTGCTGCTGAGCCCGTTTCGGTATGTAGTTTCGTGGATCCTCTGGGCCTTCCACGAATTGTTCACGCTCATAGGACTTGATCCCAACTCGGGGTGGACGTGGGCGCTGTCCATCATCTTCCTGGTGCTCTTGATCCGTACGGCCTTGATCCCGGTCTTCGTCAAGCAGATCAAGGCACAGCGCGCCATGCAGGCCCTGCAGCCGGACCTGCGCAAGCTTCAGGCCAAGTACAAGGGCAAGAAAGACCAGCTTTCGCAGCAGGCCATGATTGCAGAGCAGCGTCAGCTCTTCAAGAAACACAAGACGAACCCGTTGTCGTCCTGCCTGCCGATGCTCGTGCAGATGCCGTTCTTCTTCGCACTGTTTACGGTTTTGAACAACGCTTCCAAGGCCAGCGCGAGCAATTCGGCCGTTGGCGCGCTTTCGGCAGAACACATCAAAAGCTTTGACGCATCGTCCATCTTTGGCGCACGCCTTTCCGACACCTTCCTGAACACCTTGAATTCCGGGGCTCCGAGCGCCGCGGTGATCATTGTTGCCATCATCATGATTCTTGCCATGACGGCTTCGCAGTTCATTACGCAGAAGCAGATCATGTCCAAGAACATGACGAAGGAAGCCCTCGAGGGTCCCTTCATGCAGCAGCAGAAAATCATGCTCTACATCCTTCCGTTGGTCTTCGGTATTGGTGGCATCAACTTCCCGATCGGTGTCTTGATTTACTGGACCGCCACGAACCTTTGGACCTTGGGCCAGCAGTACTACGTCATTCGCAACAACCCGACTCCGGGTTCCCAGGCAGAACGCGAACTCAATGAGCGCCGTGCAGCCAAGGGCCTGCCTCCGATTGGCCAGAAGAAGGCAGAAGCGGAAGCCGCGGCGGTTGTAGTTGAAGAGCCAAAGGTGCAGCGTGTCCAGCCCCAGCGCAAGAACAGGAAGAAGAAGTAGCCATGAGCAATGTTGAGGAAAGCGAAGCTGCCGAGACCGTAAGCCCGGTGGAGGAGGACGATGTTCGCGACGAAGCCAGGAACATCGAGGAAGAAGGCGACATCGCTGCCGACTACCTCGAAGAACTGCTGGATATTGCCGACCTCGATGGCGACATTGACATTGAAGTTCGTGGTGGACGGACCTACATCTCTATCGCAGGAGAGCCGGAAGACGAAAAGTCGCTGCGTCGCCTTATCGGTTCCAATGGGGAAGTCTTGGACTCCTTGCAGGAACTCACGCGACTGGCTGTCCTGACGGCGACAGGCAACCGTTCGCGTCTCGTTCTGGATATCACTGGCTACCGCCAAGGTCGTGCCGGCGACCTCAAGCGCATTGCCGAAGAAGCTGTGGCCAAGGTGGGGACGAGCGGCGGAAGCGTAGCGCTCGAGCCCATGAGCGCCTACGAACGCAAGCTTGTACACGATTGTGTGGCCGCTCTGGGCATGCAGAGCGAGTCCGAGGGCGAGGGTCCCGGTCGCCACATCGTTGTCTCTCCCGCAGACGCCTGAGCCTGGAACCAAGGAACAACACTTTATGAGCAACGAAGTAGAACTTACCGCCGAAGAGAGCCAGGCGGCCCGAACCGTGTTCGGTGACCGCTTGGGGCTTGCAGAGCGCTACGTTCAGCATTTGGCCACATCCGGTATGGAGCGCGGCCTGCTGGGTCCCCGTGAAGTCCCACGTTTGTGGTCCCGGCATGTCTTGAACTGTGCCGTCGTTGCCAACCTGATTGACCAGGGTGCTCATGTGGCCGACGTTGGCAGCGGGGCAGGGCTACCGGGTCTGACCCTGGCACTGGCCCGGGCCGACCTTGAGTTGACCTTGATCGAGCCATTGGAGCGTCGGTGTATTTGGTTGCACGAAGTCGTTGAGGATCTCGGGCTCGAGAACGTTACGGTGATGCGTGGACGGGCCGAGCAAGTGATTGAAAGTGTGAACGCCGACTTCGCGACAGCCCGCGCAGTCTCGGCCCTTACCAACCTCGCTGGCCTCACGATCCCTCTGCTTCATGGCAAAGGTACCGTCCTCGCCATCAAGGGGCGTTCAGCCGCTGAGGAAGTCGAGAAAGCAGCGAAGATGATCCGTCGTCTCGGCGGTAAAAAGACTGAGGTCGTGACCGTGGGAGAAGATATTCTTCGCGAACCGACGACCGTGGTGCGTATCAACGTAGGCTAGCGCTTTAGCGATAGGCTGTATCAGGTGGTTCGATGCCACCGGTAGAGATAGTAGAAAGAACTGTTTTGAAGCGTAGCGTCAACAAGATTCCACCGTTTGCAGCGCTTTTTGCTAGCTTTGGTTCGTCGAACACTCAAGAGCAACCTAAAACAATTGATTTAACCGAGCCCGACTATGTTTCACGTGAAACAATCTTTACCACTGCAACGATTCTCGACGAGAACGAAGCAGTGGAATTGACGGATTCCGATGGAGAGGACCCAGTGGTGGCGAAGGAACCTGCGATGGCACGAAACGTTTTCGATACCACTGACGACAGTTCTCCACTTGCAAGCCAGCTTGCTAGCGAACACAAAAGGCGGGAAAAGCTCAGCGGCCGGAAACTGCCGAAGCCGGATACCACGCGCTACATGACTGTCAGCAACCAAAAGGGTGGCGTCGGCAAGACAACCACCACCGTGAACATTGCTGCAGCGTTGGCCATTGCGGGCCTGAATGTTCTTGTGATCGATATCGATCCACAGGGCAATGCTTCGACCGCGTTGGGCATCGAGCATCACGCTGATGTCGACAGCATTTACGATGTGCTCATCAACGATCTTCCGCTAGCCGACGTCGTGGCCATTTGTCCTGACATCGATAACCTGACGGTAGCTCCTGCAACCATCCATTTGGCTGGTGCGGAGATCGAGTTGGTATCACTGGTTGCCCGCGAGCAACGGCTTCGTCGCGCATTGGAGCAGTACGCTCAGTATCGCGATCAGCATGGATTGGACCGCTTGGACTATGTATTCATTGATTGCCCGCCAAGCCTGGGCCTGTTGACTGTTAACGCGTTTGTTGCCGCACGCGAAGTCCTAATTCCCATTCAGTGCGAGTACTACGCACTTGAAGGCCTTAGCCAGCTCCTAAAGAACATCGAAATGATCCAGAAGCATCTCAACTCGGATCTCACCGTCTCGACGATTCTCTTGACTATGTACGATGGCAGGACAAACCTCGCAGCGCAGGTTGCTAGCGAAGTTCGGGAGCACTTCCCAAACCAGGTGTTGCAGGCCTTGATCCCGCGGAGCGTCCGCATATCCGAAGCTCCCAGCTACCAGCAAACGGTCATCACATATGACTCGAGTTCGACGGGGGCGCTTTCCTATTTGGAAGCAGCTGCGGAGATCGCTGAGCGCGGCACCAAGTAAATTTGCCGATGTCGGCCCGGATTCCTGCCGCGCCCGCGAAATGGCGTCGAATCTGTTCAAGCTATCGGATAAGTGCCTTTTTCGGTTGTTTTTTACTGTTATTTTCTAGAACGCGTTTCTGCGGCGGGTAGATGCATGCCCCGGGGTCGGGTAGGGTGCAAATGACCGCTTTGGACGTCCGCGGGGCACACCCGTGAGCCGCGTCCTCAACAATCAATCACCACCCAGTAGAATTGCCTTGGGTTCAAATTGCAACGGTGTCGAAAGGGAGTAACTTCCAATGTCGGAAAAGCGACGTGGTTTAGGACGAGGCCTTGGTGCCTTGATTTCGAGCAGCCCTGTCGCGGAAACCGAGGAGGATGCTCCGAAGAATGTTTCACGTGGAACATCGAAGCCGGCAACCGCCAGCTCTGCGAAGAGCCCGGAACGGACCGCTGCCAAAGCCAAGCCCGCCGTGGGCGCGGTAAATGGCAAAAAAGCGCGGCCGGTCGATATGTTCTTCGTGCCGGGTAAGACCGAGGAAGAAGTCGCCGCGGAGAATTCCAAATCGATTTCAGCTCCCTCTGCAGCGGCCAAAAAGCGTAGGGCCCAGATGCCCGGTCTCATTGCTTCCTCGGGACGCGCGGGGGAGCTGGACGCCAACGACGTCGATGCCAGCAGTCTCGTTGAGGTTCCTGGTGCCAGCTTTGCGGAGCTCTCCGTCGATCAGATCCACCCGAACCGGAAGCAACCGCGTTCGTACTTCGACGAAGAACATATGGACGAATTGGTCCATTCCATTCGCGAAGTGGGTTTGCTTCAGCCGATTGTTGTTCGTCCTTCACGGGAGAATGACAAAGAACCCTACGAGATCGTCATGGGTGAACGACGCTGGCGTGCAACGCAGGCAGCAGGTCTGACAACAATTCCGGCAATCGTCCGGGAAACGCAAGATGATGATCTACTCCGGGATGCACTACTGGAGAACCTCCATCGTTCGCAGCTTAACCCTCTCGAAGAGGCCGCCGCATACCAGCAACTCCTGAGTGAATTTGATTGCACACAGGAAGTGCTGTCAGAACGAATCGGGCGTTCACGATCTCAGATCTCGAACACCATCCGTCTGATGAAATTACCTGCCCTCGTGCAACGTAGAGTGGCTGCCGGAGTTATATCAGCGGGACACGCCCGTGCACTGCTGGGACTGGTTGACGCTGCAGCGATCGAGCAGCTGGCCCAGCGGATCGTCAATGAGGGCATGTCCGTCCGGGCCACCGAAGAAGCCGTAGCCATGAGTGACGGACAGGAAAAGCCTCGAAAGAGCGCAACGCCGAAGCTGACCCCGCGCCATGAGCGCTTGGATTTCCTGGCAACCTCGCTCTCCGATCGACTGGATACAAGCGTGAAGATCTCGTTGGGTGCTCGCAAGGGGCGGGTAAGCATCGAATTTGCCAGTGTCGACGACCTGAACCGCATCATGAGCGTGTTGTCTCCGGAATCCCAAGTGGAGTAAGTAGCAAGACTTGCGAAGTTGGAGTGTTTCACGTGAAACACTCCAACTTTCGTTTAAGGAAGTATTGCCCCCAGATGATGATCACGCCGGAAATCCATGAAACCACTCCGCACGAGACCGCTCAGAAGCCGCTGATGAGCTCCACGAGCCCTAACGGCGACACGAACCGCCCACCTTGCGATGCGGGCCTCATAGGGCGTCTCTGGGCCGCAGAGGGCGTTGGGGGGCAAGCCGCGTGGATCGTCGACCGACATCCGCAACATCGGATCCTTTAGCAGTCATGAGATGAACCTGAACCAAAGTAATGCTGCATGGGCTGGACGACGATCTATTTTCTGCTGTTCTGGATTGCATCCGACTCGGTACTTCGCCCGCCGGAAATGAGCAAGCATTCGTTCAACCGGGAGCTGCGTGAGAGAGGCCAGCGTTCAGATGTGTATCCGCGGTTTGGGCCTTCAGATATTGCGACTGGGGGCCAACACGTTCTTCGGGGGAGACGTGGCCACCGAACTTCCTATCTATTCCAGCTCCTCCTTGGTCTGCTCCCGGATGCTGCATGTTCGGGGCTCAACCCAAATCGTTATGCGGATGATCATCTTTACAAGAACGCCGAAGCCAAGTCGCTGGTGTAAGTCCTTCTGCTGATGATGCGTGTAGGTCAGCACAGCGGCGACACGTGAGCTCCGGAAGCTCGCCGAGAAGGGCGCTGGAGAGGCCATAGACCAGCCACAAACCAATCACCACCATGTATGCCGCATACTGTTCAGGCGAGTATTCGACGCTGTGGGGACCACCCATTATTGCCGTTGGGGGCCACTAATATCGCCGTTGGGGACCGGCACCTCCCCGGGTGGGAGCCACTGGTCCCCAACGGGTTCCACCTGTTTCTGAACAGCGCCGATCATCTCTAGTAACGCGTATCCTCCTGCTCAGATCCGGATGGTGTTGTAGGTAGCCCGGTCGATGACCACGTGGACGACGGAGCCGAGCCGCCGGTCCTTCTACGGACCCTGCGTGCAGAACACCGGCAGGGCCGGGCCGCTGCGGCGTTCCCTGGGCGCGAGCTGCCTGCGGAAACGCTTCGCGGTCGGTTCCCCAAACAACAGCTCCTCTATCGCAGGCAGGATGCAGCCCGCCGTGCACTTCCCGTGCTTCGCAGCGTCCGGCAGCCTGGAGGGGCACCCAGTCCAGATCGGACCGGCTCCCGCCGCGGCGCCCACCACCACCCCGCCGGCAAAGCGGTTCCCGACAATGCCACCGGTGGCTCCCACGGAGAATATTCGCGTTTTCCCGCATGGTCCCCACGCGCAATATTGGTGGGTCCCATACGAGCAAATATTCATCAGGAACATCGTGGCACTCATGAAGGCTACAGGTGGATTCCAAGAACAATTTTCTGACCTTTCCGGGGTCGTCTCCAACGTCTATTTTGTTGGATCCTGGATAGGCAAATTTTGCTTCAAAGATGCTGACACGAGCTTCCTGAGTATTCGACGTTTTGGGGACCCCCATTATTGACGTTGGGGGCAAGTGCCTCCCCGGGAGGAAGCCAGCGGCCTCCAACGGGCCTATCCATTCCGGAACGGCGCCGATCGTCTCGCGCATGTTGTAGCTTCCGGTCTCGATCCTGATGGTGTTCTGCAGGATCCGGTCTATGATCGCGTCGTCGTGAGCGCAAGACCCGAGTCACTGGTGCCAGTCCGCGCCCCTGCGCGGTCGCGCAGCTGTTCACTGTTCCTTCCACGATGTGTCCTTCACCTGGTCTTGGGAGGCAATTCATGGCTCTCAAGATCGTTATCAGTGGCTCTGAAGGAAAATATTTGCGTTTTGGTGAGATGGCTCTGAAAGACAATTTCGGTTGCTCTCAAAGAGTCAAATATTCACGAATTCCAAGAATCCGTGGCCACCTGAAAAGTCCGTTGCCCACGGCAGAGAACGATGGGGGAGCCATGCAAATGACGATGTTTCACGTGAAACAACCCGGCTGATATCGACCCTCGACGGTATCGAGATTATCGGTGATGATTAGCCATTTCCCAACACATATTGATGATGGACCAGTGAGCCCGCTTGGATAAGCGCCAAAAAATCCTGTCGAACTCTTCTTGTATCCGCCGGACATTCCACATGAAGACAGCCAGCGGATCACTGCCACATTGACGACGTAGATTTCTTGACCAGCATAATGCCGTCGATTTTCATGGATATGCTTGCGGCCCATTGGAAGGCATTGTGATTGCAGCCATCGGTCGTATTCCGGCCTGGCATCTTTCAGTAGTTGCATCCACGGGACGTTCCCGACTCCGCATCGTTGAGAAGCAAAAGACAGGCCTCGGGTAAGACGGTCATAGATGCGCGGACAGACGGGCCGAGTCCTGTTGAAAGGCTCCTATGACCATCGCAGGGAAAATGCGGCATGCCCAGCGATTGGTACCAAGAGATCGGCCGGGGGAGCAGGTTTGAGCAAGCGGTCGGGATCCTGGGCATAATCCAGGACCGGCGAGGGTTTCGGTGGTGGACCGCCCGCAGTGGTTGCCTCGACCAACTGGCCCGGGTGGGCTTCGGCCGCCAGGTTGTTCTGCGGATGTGGTCGATGCTTGCATGGCTGGGTGCGGTTTCGCCAATCGTGCAAGGTGGCTACTGTCCAAGGTGCCACCTTCATAGACAGCCAAGGAAATTGCTGCCAGTTCCGGCGTGGTTTCGGGTGTCCCACACAGCAGAATGGCGGCGGCGGACAGAGCCTCGATTCCTGAGGGGATGCGTTAATTGCGCCCGTGTGGTTTGAGGGTGCTGGCTCCGGCGATAGCTGTTAGCCCGCCGTCCTGCGACGATGGCGCCCAGGCTGTTGATGGCACGTTGGTGCCGAGCGATTACGGTTCCGTCCACCGTGGTGATGATCAATGCAATTGCGTAGTGCCTGGCCGGTGCGCCACAGTAACCTTCGCGGCGGCGAATTCCGGCGGCACCTGATAGTAGTTCCCGCACCTGGTAACCAACGCCCAGCGGCTGGCGATGCGCTCCTCGCTGAGGATCACCGGGTACGGGACTGCCAATGTTCCCAAGCTCTCATTGGTTGCCATGGCCTGCTCGAAGAAGGCTTCGTGCTGCACGGTCGGCCACCGGCGTTGAGCTGCAGTGTGGTCGTTCTTCTTCACTACGCCGATACGATGCCCCGAATACGCTGGACGCACGGCCACCTTCGCCCCGTAGCGCCTGGGCGAGGCCGCGAGATGAATTTTAAGCCGGCCATTAAAGCGCTAAGAATCAGGCCACTTGGGCTCGATTTCCTGCCATGTTGGCATTTGGCCTATTTCATGAGGGCGTTCTTGACCCGGTAGGACTCTCCGCGGAACTGCAGGAGCATTCCGTGGTGCACCAACCGGTTGATGACGGCCGCGGCTATGTTTTCATTGCCGAACACCGATCCACCGATCCAAATTTGTGGTGATGATCAGGCTGCGCTTTTCATACCCGTCCGCGATCACCTGGAAGTGCAGCCTGGCCCGTTCGGTATCGATCGGGAGGTATCCCAGCTCGTCGATCAATGTGGAGATCCGCATAGATCGACTTATACCGAGGCTGGGAATATGCCAATATCCTAGGCGCGGAGCAGTCCAGTTACGTGTCGATGGCGGGCCTCTTGTTCGCTGCGATAGATGTCGTAGCGGCATAGTTGCATGCCCTTCAGGGAGTCCATGAGGCTGTCCGGTGCCTGGCATCGTCCTGGCCGCGAAGCAATTGATGTGGTCAGGGCGAAAGCGCGTTCCTTGATGGTCATGTTGCCGTACATGTACGCGCGACCGAGCCATAACGCCCTGACCGTGCAATCGACCCCTGCATGCAGGAGTGCCATCGCCGTGGTGTGGCGCAGGGTGATCTTCTTGGTCTGCAGCGTCTTGCACGTCAATGCGGCCGTGGCGTGGTGCTTGGCCAATCGTTGTTCAACGGCATCGCGGCTCAAGCGCCTCCCCGTGCGCGTGGAGAACAACGGATCACCGGGCCGTTGCGATCGGCCATCCCTTCGCGCAGGACCAATGCCGTGGGATGGCTCAAGGGAACGGCGCAATCCTTGAGTTTCTTGCCGCGGCATTGGACGTGGATTCCGGTGCCCGTGCCGATGTTACCGCCGTTGAGGCTTGTCAGTTCGGAGATGCGCAGTCCTGTTTGGATGACCAGTATCAGCAATGCGTGGTCTCGTCGGCCTTCCCAGCGTGAGCGGTCCGTTGCCGCGATGAGCGCCCCGACTTCTGCCGGCGTGAGGTGGGAGACCGTGGCCTTGTCGAATCGTTTCGAAGGTATCGCCAGGACACCGGAGATCAGCGCGGCGTGCTTCGGGTGACGCAAAGAGGCATCGGCGAACAGGGGCCGAATGGCACCCAATCGCTGGAGGAACTCAAACAACAGCCGGAAGGTGTCGCGGTAGCAAGCCCTAGCGTGTGAACTTGCCTGGCCCTGCCTGGCCATCCGGTCGGTGAAGAACACCTGTACGGTCGGTGCGATCGGGTTCATGGTTGGTCTCCTTTGCTGGAGGGGGCATCCCCGAGGCGGCCGGCGGCAAGGGCCAACAGCGCGGGGCTGCCGAGAGGTACCAGTAGATGAACCCCGCGTCCCGGTGCCCGAGGTATGCCGAGAGATGCGGCGTCCGGGCAGGCACGTTGGCTCCCTGCCGGTACCACCTCACCAAGGTGTTCAGCGAGAACGTGTGCCTCAGGTCGTGAAGCCTGGGGCTGTGTGGCGCGCCGGCTCCCACGCCGGCCTTCGCGCATAGGTCCCGGAAGGACCCGCCGACCACGGTACAGATCAGCCGCTTTCTGGTGACGGTCACGAACGCGTTGGTCTGGCGCCGGGGCTGCACCGCACCCGCAGTTTTGTATAGGCGCCCAAGGCCTCCATGGCCCCATCCTGCAAGGGTACGAGACGGGTCTTTCCGAACTTCGATTCCCGGATCAGCAACGGACAACCACCCGGTCAGCGTTTTGTATGTTGCCGTCGGCAGCCGCGAATCCAGTGCCAGGCGAGACTGGGCCATCAGCCCCGCGACGTCCCGGGCCGAGTAGATGTAGGGAGGATGCCAACGTCCTCGATGCGGCAGCAGCCCGACGGGAGGGACCTCCGTGCGGGGCATACGGTCGATGCGCAACGCCTTGCCGGGGACCAGGAGTTCCCGGAAGGCCAGTCCAGATCGTCCTATTGCAGGCGTACGACCTCGATTGACTGCAACCCCCACCGGGTCAGCAACAGTAAGATCGCAAGGTCCCGCGTGGCCGATGCCCGGGTTCCGTCGCAGAAACCCACCAACTTCTCCACCTCGGATGCTGCGAGAGAATCGGGCTGGCCGGCGTCCCTCCATCCGGCGACCGACGGCACCGATATCGCCAGGTCCAGCTCTGTCACGTGGCGCAAATGGATGTAGCGCAACAGCGAACGAAGTTCGGCCACGTGTCCGCGCGCGGAACCCAAACTCACCCGCCCGCTCTCGAGCAGCATGAACGCTGCCACGTCCGACCCGCGCAGGACGGACGGATCCCGCATGTCCGAACGCTCACCGTCCGTTATGTCGAGGAACCGCCGCGCCAAATTGACGTATCGAAGAATGGTCATTTTCGCGAGATCACACTCATCAGTCAGCCACTGCCGGTAGCCCCGGAAGAAGACTTGCAGGGCGGTTGGCGGCTTCACGAGTGCGGCCGGAAGCACGCCCTGCTCGCGCAGGAAAGCCATCAGCAACGTGAAAACGCTCCGGTCCTTTTTCTGGCGATACCCGGCATCGTGCCGATACTTAACGAAGGGGCCCACCCTGCTCTCGTTGAAGTCAGAGGCCGTCAATCCCTCCAAGGCAAGCCAGCGACCAACATTGCCAACCACCTTCAACATGCCCCGGGTCGTCCCAGGCGTGTAGCCCAACGACAACAGTCGTGATTCGAACCCCGAGATATTGGGCACCACCAGTCCCGGTTTCCGCCGCCTACCCACCATGATCCTGCCCTCCGTACCGGACACCTTGTTGTTTGGAAAACAGCATCAATCCCACCACGGGACTATGCCGATTGAAGCCAGCGGGATTCCATCCCGTTCCTCAAGTGGGCAACGGCCGAGACCGACGTTCCGTGAAGGGATAGGCATAATCCCGGTCTCGGCATAAGTCGATGACGTTCAACTGGTTCTTGGCCAGTGACTCGAGTTCCTTGTCCAGGCGTTCCTCCTTCTTGGCGCGGCGCAGCATCATCACCAGCGCGGAGGTTGTGAAGAACCTAGCCTAGATGCCTTGCCGGCACGCGGCGGCCACCAGTGCGGTGGCCATATGCGTCTTGCCCCGTGCCCGTAAGGGACCAGGTCTTGGACCCTCTCGATGAAGTCCAGGGTTTCCAGGGGATGGCTTCATTGGTCCTCGGGGAACCTGACGTTGCTGTAGCCGAACCCAGTGAGGGTTTTCACGGCCGGCAGTAGTGCGGCCTTCGGCAGCCGTTGGCGCCGCGATTCGGGCCGGGATTCGTGTTCGGCCACCAACACTCCGTGCAGGTATTCGCGTTGCTTCGGGGCGCCCTTCTCCGCCCATTCGGTCAGCGCGCTGCCGGTCATCGAGGCGTGTTTGCCGGCCCCGAGGAGGTCCTGGACGGTGATCGGGTTCATGCGACTTCTCCGGTGTGTTGTTCAGGATGGTGAAGGTGTCATTGACGCTCAAGTCCAGGTTGGTCGCCGGTGGTTCTGTCGGCCAGGCGGCGGGCTAGCATGCCCAGCATGGCCATGTCCGGTTCGTCCCCACGCGCGACAGGGTGTCGACGGGCTGTATCGCGACGTCGAACCCACTGGTCCCGGACGCGGCATCCACCGCGTTGAACAGCAGCCGTCGAGCGGTGGCGGTGGCCTTATTCAAACAGTCGCGCCGGGTCGGTGACCAGGGTCCGCAACTGGGAATGGGACCAGGGGCCGGGCTTGGTCATCAGCATCGGGACCAGGGACGCGGGGTCGAAGATGGTCTCGGTTTGCTTCCCGAAGACGCGCGAGAAGGTGCGCACCGGTTCGGGATGCTCGTCAAGGATCTGCACCACGTCGTGCCCGAGCACCACGGTGTTTGGGGGAGGGCTGGCGAGATGCGAAGTGGCTGAATAATCTGCTCGGAGTGCATGCGGGATCGTGCTTCGGTACGGTTTCACGTGAAACATTTAGTTCCTGTCGCTTGAGACGGGAATCCGAGACTTGGCAAAGATGTTGAGTGTTTCACGTGAAACACTCCGAAGGCGCGTAAGGGCACCAATCACGATCTGCGGAGCCTAGCGGTCTTTGTTTCACGTGAAACAGTGCCCATACCGCCCATCCTAGGGTCGAATAGTCCAGGATGAAACGGTCGGTATGCTGATTCCTGACCGCAGTAGATCACGGTCGTCGCGAGACTGGGGGAGCGGCGCTCAAGAGCGCGGAAGCCGCGCACGCGCTGCTTTGGGGGAGTGGCGGCGCATGCAAGGCGCCTCGCACGGTAAGCCCTCCATTGTTGCGGTGACCCGCGTGCACCCAACGGATATCGAATTCGAGCTAGCCCACGGCTTCAAGCCTGTCCAGACGGTACTACTGGCATGGTGAACATCTAGGGATGAGGCGCAGGATCGAAGGTCTTTCCCGTGAAAGATCGATGAAGGTAACCCAAGACTGTCCATCTCTTGGTGTGCATGAACCGTCATGGAGATGAGCGACGTGCGGCCCGGGAGCCACTTGTACACGCCCTCTAGCCACACACCAGGGACAGCGGTCGATCATGACAGATGCCTGACGACCAATTGGCATCGGGGTTGGTTCGCGAAGATGCGAATGCGCCGGTCAAGGTCAGCCGTCACCGCCTGATTTCATGTCGGGCGAAAATCGCGGACAGTCGCAATCTGCGCGCACATGACCGGCGACCCTTCAAGGCTCACATGCAAAATCACCCCGCGACATCAACGTCGAGGTGCCGTCGCCCGGGAGAAGCCACATTTGATTGGAACCGAGAACGAATTGCACACGCCGCACCACCCTCCGGATATTCGACGGAACGCGGCGGGTATCTCAGACAGATTTGGTGGCTGCCTGGTGATGATTCATGGACGTCCTGAGCGTTGAGCGAATTGTGTCGACGTTGAACAGGCACGGCGAATGCTCTCCGCCAAGAGGTCTCACGGCTCTCCGCCCAGGAACTTCGAGGAGTTGGGAGCCGATGAGGACCTGACAGCGGCAAGCCTGGAACGGATGCGACCATGGAATTGCATAGTGGGCGGATCGTGCACTCGAGTGCGTCGAACAGCGAGGCATCGTCGGATCCAACACGAACCAAGCCTGCATCCACGGATTCATTGTCGCGCTATGGAAACGGTCTGAGTCAATCCTGAATATGGCGGGGCAGGAAAGCCAATGCCGCGGAGCAGTGTGTGGGTGACGAGCTACAGACCAGCGGTCCGTGAACTTCCCGGACAGTCGGATTAGATCGTGAGTGTTGCCCGAATAGGAGCAAGTGTCTCGGCGCGGGCTGACCGCGTTCCGTCATCGTTGCTGTTCGCCACTGCGCCCTTGCGCTCCAGGCTTGGTGACGGGATGCCTCGCTGGAACCATGTCGTTTCATGGTGAACTCCGGGGGGTCCGAGCTCATGCCAGAACCGATAAACAGCCAGAGTTGCTGTTCGCGAAGCTTGAGGTTGCAAGGAAATGACTGAGGTGTCGGCGAGCCGGGGGGCCTTCCATGGCAGGTGGGTAGGTCCTGGTGAGCTAAGGAAACCAAAACCGGGCATCGATGCCGAGCGGAACAGGATCGACTGCGTTTACTTGATAAACAAACAATTTCAATTGGATATTGAGAGCAGTTGTTCCAGAGCGTATCTATTGCCGTTCTATCGGGAAGCGGACCCGAGGTAGGGCTTAAAAAGCTCGGTGCATCCGCCCCGTAGGGCGGATGCACCGAGCTGATGGATTCGTGGGCGCGTTTTAGAGGTACGCGGCGAATTCCTTTTCCAGGACCGGCTTGGGCTTGGCACCGATGGAGGTCGCGACGTGTTCTCCGCCCTGGAAGACGTAGACGGCGGGGATGCTGGTGATCCCGTACTTGGCGGCGATGGCCGGGTTGTCATCGACGTTGACCTTGACCACGTCGACCTTCTCGGCGTGCTCGGCCGCGATCTGCTCGAGGATCGGGGTCAGCTGGCGGCAGGGGCCGCACCATTCGGCCCAGAAGTCCACGATGACGGGCTTGGCGGCCTCGAGGACATCGGCCTGGAACGTTGCGTCGGTGACGTCTTTGGTCTGGCTCATGGCCTGCACCTTTCGTTAAGGATTTCTTCCCAGTGCTTGGGAAGGGGATCTAGTTGGAGACGGAAACCGCTGCCGGGGTCGCGGCGTTGGAGTGGACATCTGCGAGGTAGTGCTCGACGTCCAGGGCCGCGGCGCAGCCGGAGCCGGCGGCGGTGATGGCCTGGCGGTAAGAGGAATCGATGACGTCTCCTGCGGCGAAGACGCCGGGGAGGCTGGTCTTGGAGGTGCGGCCTTCGACGGCGATGGTTCCTTCGGCCGTGAGGGTCAGGACGTCCTTGACCAGGTCGGTGCGCGGGTCGTTGCCGATGGCCACGAACATGCCGGTGACCGGGACGTCCTGGCGGGCGTCGGTCTTGAGGTTGCGTAGGGTCATGCCGGTGACCTTCTGCTCGCCGGTGATGCCGACGACCTCGGAGTCCCAGATGAATTCGATCTTCGGGTGGGCCAGGGCGCGATCGGCCATGATCTTGGAGGCGCGCAGGGTATCGCGGCGGTGGACCACGGTGACCTTGGAGGCGAACTTGGTCAGGAAGAGTGCTTCTTCCATGGCCGAGTCGCCGCCGCCGATCACGGCGATTTCCTGTTCGCGGAAGAAGAAACCGTCGCAGGTGGCACACCAGGAGACACCGTGTCCGGAAAGGCGCTTCTCGTCGGGCAGGCCGATCTCGCGGTAGGCCGAGCCGGTGGAGAGGATCACGGCGTGGGCGCGGTACACGGTGCCGTCGCCCAGGGTGACGACCTTGATGTCTCCGGCGAGTTCGACGGCGGTGACGTCGTCGAAGAGGATCTCGGCGCCGAAGCGCTCGGCTTGCTTCTGCATGTTGTCCATGAGGTCCGGGCCCATGATGCCCTCGGGGAAGCCGGGGAAGTTTTCCACGTCGGTGGTGTTCATGAGCTCGCCGCCGGCGGTCACCGAGCCGGCGATGACCAGGGGCTGCAGGTTCGCACGTGCCGTGTAGACGGCCGCGGTGTAGCCGGCGGGGCCCGAACCGATGATGATGACGTTGCGGATGGCGTCTTGTGCTTCTGTGGCCACGGGTCGGTGAACCTTTCATGAGTGCGGCCTGGTTCAAACACGCCGCGGGTAAGGGGGACTGTCCTGCATAACAGCCAATGCAGTGTTGGTATTCCCGGCCGGGTGGGGCTAGGAGACGCGGAACTCGCCGATTTGCAGGCCGTACGGGCGGGAGGCGTTGCCGCCCGAGGCACGGCGCGGCAGTTCGGTGACGTTAAGGAACACGTATTGCCCCTTGGCAGCTGCACCGTTCTCCTCGCTGACCGGGACGCTTACAGTCGGTCCGGTGAAGGAACCGCTGGAAACCATCTTGGCATCGGAAAGGTCGTCCGTTTCACCGACACGGATTTCGAAGGATCCACCGGTGCCGTTCAGACCCTCAAGCTGGATTTCCGTGATGTCGGAAACTTCTTCCAGCTCCGCGATGAGCACCATGTTCGATGCAAGTCCGCCGAACTGGGGGGAAGTGTAGGAGTATGACCTGTAGAGGCTTGCCGGGTTGCCGTCGATCGCCTTGGAAAGGGTGCTGTCCGTCTCCGCGTTGAGGTCCTGGTTGCCAGGCACCATGCGGGAGAGGTCGGCGACCACGGGCTCGACAGGGGCGGCGCTCGGCGATTCCGAGGCCGACTCGCTGCCGCCGCTGGTATCGGGGGCACTTTGCGTGGGGGAGTCGCTGGCCACGGGTTCCGGGGCGCGGCCGCCCAATGCGTTGAAGGCGAAGACGACGGCCAAGACCAACACTGCGCACAGCAACGCACCCACGAGCAGGCGCGTGGTCTTCTTTCGGCCTTCACCCGCTTCCTCGTCCTCGTCCTCGTAGTCCTCTTGCAGCGGCTCCGAGTACGACTGGGCTGCGACAGGGAAGCTGGAGGCCACGCGCTGGCCCGATTCGTCGACGGTGATGCCCCGGGACTTCTGCGCCGCTGCAAGGGCGGCAGCGGACGTCACGACTGGTTCCTCGGTGTGGTCAGTGGTTTCCATCCGAGTGACCTTGGGAGCGGGCTGGGCGACGGGCGGTGCCGTGGGCGCCGGGGGAGTGGTGGGGGTGGCCTGCGTCGCGGCAGGGGTTTCGCGGGGAGCGGGGGCCGGGGAGGAAGCCACCGGGGCAGGCGCGGATGGAGAGGACGCCGAAACGGCAGGAGCCTGCTCCGTGCTCGAACCCACCGATGCCGCGGGCAGAACCGGCGGGACCGACGGCGGGGTCTGCTTGCCGCGGCCGAAGCGGCCCTTGATGCTGTTTAGTTTCTCGTTGAGGCTGATTTCCGGCAGCCGGTCGAGCATGGATGGACGCTGCTCTTCCTGGGTGCGCTGGTCCTCGTAGTATTCGGCGTCGTCTTCGTAGCGTGCCGGCTCCTTTGAGCGGGTCACGCCGAAGATCTCGGTCCCCAGGGTGTCGGTGTAGAACGGCTCGACGTAGGGGGCATCGACCTGGACCACCAGGTCCAGGAGGTCTGCGGGCTCCGCAAGGTTTGTCACCAGGTAGGTGTTGCCCTCGGAAATTCCCAGGTCCAGGACCTGGACCGCGGCATAGCGTTCGCCGGTGGCAATTTCGCGCGCGCTCGTGGCCAGCTGCGAGGCATTGGCCGTTGAACCGACAAGGATGCTGACAGGCCGGTTGAGCACCTGATCGATGCCACTGAGGACCTGGTCTCCGTCGGCTGAGGTCAAGACCAATTCGGTGACCTGGTAGCGGCCGCCAAGCATGGCGCCGGCGTCGATGGGCTGCGACACGATTCCCTCCCGGGATTACTTTGCGTTGCCGGCACCCTCGTGGGTGCCCCGTTCCATGTTACCGGGATGGGGACGGGATTTCTCGAAGTCCCGGGCCGAAGCCGGGGGCGCGCCGGGTCTCCCGAACCCGTCCGTTGCTCCGATTACCGCCGCAGTGCAGGGATTCGGCGGGCCAGCGGACCCAGGAAGTCATCCAGCTCCTCCGAGCGCATCAGGCGCAGCAAAATGATGTAGACCAGGGCCATGACGGACCCGACGACGACAATCGAGACGACCGCGGCACCGATGGAACTCCAAGCGAATCCCCAGTCGTAGCCGCCCAGCAGCCACAGCACCCCTGCCCCCACGGCTCCGGAAATGGTGGCCATCATGCCGATGCGGATATACGCGGTCGCGACCCTGGCACTGCCGTAGTCGCCATAGCGGCGGACGATCAGGAAGTGCGCGATCACTGCGGAGAGCACATTGGTGGCACCGTAGATCAGCGCCACCGCCCGGGCGATGTCCGTTGTAGGCAGGACCTGCACCGCGACGAAGGCCAATGCGACGGTGAGGCTGGCGACGACGGTCTGGATCAGCATGGGGGTCTTGGTGTCTTCCTCGGCGAAGAAGACACGGATCATGAAGAAGTGAATGGACTTGAATGGCAGCCCGAGCGTCGTGAGAAGCAACAACTGGCCGATGGCGGCGCCCTGCAACATCGCGGTGGAGGAGCTGCCGGCAAACAGTCGGCCCAACGGCCCGGCGAGCACGATGAAGGCCACCGAGGCGAAGACGATCGGAACCGCGCTGGTGCGCAGCCCGCGGGAAAGCAGTGGCGCTATGTCCTCGCGGCGTTTCTCATGGAAGGCCTTGGTGAACTCGTTGAAGAGCATTGTGGCCAAGGTGAGGGCAAAGATGGAGTGTGGCAGCACGGTGATCAGCTGGGAGGTGTTCAAGGCGTATTCGCCCGGGACCGTTGCCCCGCCGTCGGGCAGCAGCAGACGTGCCGGAGCCGCTGCCGAGACGAACTTCGAGTTGATCAGTGAGGCGATGTTGCCCACCATCATCGACCCCAGCGTCCAGGCGGCCAGCTTGCCCACGTGCCGCAGGCCCATGCCGCGCCAGGAGAAATCCGGGCGCAGGTTCAGGCCGACTCGGCGCAAGGGCCAGAACAGGGCCAGTGCCTGGACCGCGATGCCCAGGGTTGCGCCGCCTGCCAGCAGGACGGTCTGCTCGGAGGTCCAGGCGGCCAGCTGGTCGCCGCCGCCGGAATAGGCGCCGAAGAGGATGATGAAGGTTCCGATGGTGCAGATCTGCACCAGGTTGTTGGCCACCGGTGCCCACATATAGGCACCGAACCGGCTGTGGGCGTTGAGCACCTGGCCGATCACCGCATAGACGCCGTAGAAGAAGATCTGTGGCAGACACCAATACGCAAACGTGGTTCCCATGGCTATCATCGCCGGGGTCCAGTCCAGGGTCAGCACCTTGATCAGCGGTCCCGCCATGGAAACCAGCAGCACCGTGGCAAGGCCCATCACCACGATCGTGAGGGTCACGAGCTTGGAGGTGTACGCGGATCCGCGGTCGGACGCCTTCGAAGCCTTGATGAGCTGGGGAACCAGCACCACGTTGAAGATGCCGCCGGCCAGCAGCATGAAGATGATCGTCGGAATGACGTTCGCCTTCTCGAAGATGTCGGCCATCGTTGTGCTCGAGCCGATGGCAACGGCCAGCAGCGCGGTGCGGATGAAGCCGAGTACGCGGGAGACCATGGTGCCCGACGCCATCAGCGCGTAGGCCTTGGACTGGCTGTGTGATTGCTTGGCCGGGGTCTGTGGAGGCGTGCTGGGACGCGCGGGGTGTTTAGATACCTGGGACATAGTTGGGGAGCACTTCACGCGCAAGATCGGCGATGCGCCGCTCATTGGGGAAGGACAGGCGCTTGCCGAGATCAAGCAGCGGGACCCACGCCACGTCCACGGCTTCGTGGTCCGGGTCGTTTTCGATGGTCAGTTCGCCGCCCGTTGCACGCAAGAGGAAATGGTGCACGGTCTTGTGGACGCGGTAGTTGGTGACGGTAAACCAGTAGTCGACCGAACCCAGCGGGGCAAGGATGTCGCCGGCGATGCCGGTTTCTTCCTCGATTTCGCGGACGGCTGCTTCTTCGTTGGTTTCGGCGCCCTCGGGGTGGCCCTTGGGCAGGCACCATTCAAGGCGTCCGCCGCGGTTGTACCTGGCGATAATGGCCACCGGCAGGCTGGGAAGCGACGTGTCGATGACAACGCCGCCGGCCGAGATTTCCTCCACGGTGGGCAACGGGTGGTGTCCGGTGCTCACCTGCGCCTGCGCATGCGCCATTGACGCAGTCAACGGCGTGCGCTTCGGGGCGCTGGGAACTGGATGAGCCATGGAAACCACTCTATCGGTTTTGCGTCACTTCGTGGCTTGCCCCGCCCGCTCGGCGCGTGATTCCATTCTTCGGTGCGAAGCGGCGGCATCAGGCGTGTGGAAGCTAACGCCGAATCGGGGAGGCCGGGAACATGTCACTATCCGGAAAGTCTGGCACCCTTAAAGAACTATGCAGCAGCTACCGTCCCCACAGGTCCTCTCCGATATTTTGCCCCCCGTCATCTTTGAGCTGGGGCAGCGGTTTGTCGATTCCGGCTTTGAACTATCCCTGGTAGGGGGACCGGTGCGCGACCTCTTCCTGGGCCGAGTGTCCCCGGATCTGGACTTCACCACCAGTGCTTCCCCGGATGAAACCCTTGCGGTGGTGGCCGGATGGGCCGATGCCACCTGGGAGGTGGGCCGCGATTTCGGAACGATTGCGTTGCGCAAGGGCGAGCACACCATCGAGGTGACCACCTACCGGGCCGATGCGTATGACCCTTCCTCCCGCAAGCCCATCGTGGCCTTCGGCCGCAGGCTGGAAGACGATCTCTACCGCCGCGACTTCACCATGAACGCGATGGCGCTGCGCCTGCCGAGCCTGGAACTGGTGGATCCATACAACGGAGCCGCCGACCTGGCCGAGGGCGAGGTCCGCACGCCGGGTGCCCCGTCCATGTCCTTCTCCGACGACCCGTTGCGGATGATGCGTGCCGCGCGATTCGCCTCCCAGCTGGGCATTGGGGTGGCGGACGAGGTCCGCGCGGCCATGAAGGAAATGGCTGAGCGGATCAAGATCATCTCCGCCGAGCGTGTCAGGGACGAACTGGTGAAGCTGATCAACGGTGTCGATCCGCGCGCCGGCATCGACCTGTTGGTGGACACGGGGCTGGCAGACATCGTGCTTCCGGAGGTTTCCGCCTTGCGCCTGGAACTCGACGAACACCATCGACACAAGGACGTCTACCAGCACTCGTTGACGGTGCTGGAGCAGGCCATGGAGCTGGAAAGTGATGCGGAGGGCCCGGTGCCGGGTCCCGACTTCGTGTTGCGCTTCGCCGCACTGATGCATGACATCGGCAAGCCGGCGACTCGCAAGTTTGAACCGAACGGTGCTGTCAGTTTCCGCCACCACGACGTTGTCGGTGCCAAACAGGTCAAGGCCCGCATGCGCGCCCTGCGTTTCGACAACGACACCACCAAGGCGGTGGCCCGCTTGGTTGAACTGCACATGCGCTTCTACGGGTACGGAGATGCCGGGTGGAGCGACTCGGCCGTGCGTCGCTACGTTCACGACGCTGGCGACTTGCTGGAGCGGCTGCACCGGTTGACGCGGTCGGACGTGACCACGCGCAACCGCAAGAAGGCAGACAGGCTTGCCTTTGCCTACGACGACCTTGAGGCGCGCATTGCAGAGATCAGCGGAAAAGAGGAAATGGCCGCCGTGCGGCCGGACCTCAACGGCCAGCAGATCATGGAGATCCTTGGAATCAAACCCGGTCCTGTGGTGGGCCGCGCCTACAACTACTTGCTCGAGCGTCGCCTGGACAACGGGCCGATCGAAGAAGAGGAAGCAATTGCGTCGCTGCTTCAGTGGTGGCGGATGCAGCCCGAAGCAACAGAGCAGTAGGCCAAGGAGTCCCCCGGGGGAACCTTGTCCCGGCGTGTCGCACCAAACACGCCGAGGCGAGGTTCCCCGTTTTAAACTCTTCGAAAAATGAGTGGCGTAACCCTATCGCGGTGTGTATCGTGGAACCTGTGATTGAGAAGTCTCAATGAGACATTGAAATCCAATAGACAATGTCGGCGCCAGAATCTTCTGGCATGTTCTTCCAGAAAAGGAGGTGGGAATGATGATTACTTCAATGAATTTCGGCGGCTTCTATGTGCCCCGTCATGGCTTCGGCGGCCTTACCGCTCGAGCCACTTCCCCCGCCTCCGGAACGGCGCCCTGCTAGTACTTCCCTAGCTTTTCAAAGTTCCCGAGGCTGATGAGTCATTAATCGACCAAATCCTTGAGGAACTTTCATCATGTCTACCCAGATCTCATCGATCTCCACCCAGGTTGCTCGCTCCGCTGAACTAATCTTCACCGGGCCGGAAGCGCTGCGTGCCCGCAGCTCGCGGCCCACGGAACAGGCCACCTTCCGCTCCTCCAACACCGTTGAGGGGAGGTAACTACCATGAGTGCAAAGGAACGCAAGCCAAGGAAGCCGAAGCACAAGGCTTGGCTTCAGACGCAATTCAACCCCGATGCTCGGGATCGCGAACTACGTCACCACATTCCGATGGACATGATCTTCCGCGTGCGGTGAATGAATTAGGGCCAGGCATCCACAAAGCCTGATCCGGAACTCACGTCACTCACCCCACCCAGGACCAGGACCCATGAACAACATCGAAACCCACAGTGCAAAGCCCGCCGGCTTCACCGGCGGGCTTTGCCGCTTAAACCGGCCCCTTGATCCTTAGCCGGGGAACGCAGGTGAATGCTCAGCCGACCTGGCACGCCAATGGCGGAGGAATGCCAATCCGGCATGGTCGTGGATGACTTCTTGGCCCAGCCCCAGATCCGTCGCAGTAAGCACCGGGTAGGGTTTACCGGCCGGAATGCCGTCACCCGGGCGAACGTCGACGTGGCTGACTTGATGACCGTGTGCCGCCAGCCAATCGGCCATGGCGTAGTCGGTGCGGGAATCGCCAACCGTGAACCACGCGGCGGGGATGATGCCATCCGCCTCCAACAACTCCAGGGTGCGACGGGCACCCAAGTCCTTGCCAAGTTCCACCGATTCGATGTCAGTGGAAATGATGGTCGGATCCACGCGATACGAAATATCCGCATTCGCGTCAGGCTGGCTGACCTCCAAACGTTCAACGCCCAGACCTCGCCGGGCCATTGCTTCCATGGCGGCCGAGTCGAAGACTTCTTGGGCACGCCGGTATTCGAAGTTCTCCGCATCGATCTTTTGCTCCACCGAGACCATGGCTCGCTTGGTCTCGTCAAAGAACATGTGTTCATCAAAGTCGGAGGCCACCAGTTCGCGAATCTCATCCGCGTAGTGCCCCGGAACAGCAAGTTCGTGATCCACATGGACCTCTCCGGCGCCGTTGGCATCAAAGGTGAACCAGGTGGCTCCCTTTTCGCAGATGGCGTGGATCTTCGCGTTCTCCGGCATCCCCGCGGTGATCATCGGCCCCATCACTTGGCGCTTGATGAACTCGTCGGAGCGCCCGGTGTTGAAGACCACCGGAATACCCAGGACGGTCAGTTCCAGAAGCAGGGAGATGATCTCGGGTGCGACATCGCGAGTCTCCGGAGACGCGATGGGACCGTCGACATCGAGCAGCAAGGCAAACGGGGGAGTGGTGGGCATGAAGTCCATTCTCCCATTGCCAGATGGCAAAACGGAATCGATGGGCCATCAGTCCAGAAGCCATGCAGTCACCCAAAATAGTTATCCACAGATTGAATGATGCGTGCCAAACAGGAGATGAAAATTTCTAGGCTGAGGCCATGATCAAGGAAAAACGGAAGTATGCCGTGGCACTCGCGTTGTGTTGTGTTGGGCTGATGATCGGTTCATGCACCCAAGGGCCGGTACCAGCCCGTGGGGCGGGGGCAGGAAACGGTACTGCCGGTCCTGTTGCACCGGAGACCGATGCTGCGGCGGAACTCGCCCAACGCCGGACCCAGATGGCCAAACCTGCCTGGACAGTGAAGATGAAGGTGCTGGACCGCCCGCAAGTTGTCAAAGGCGTGGTGGTGGTGGTGGTGCTCTCCGAAGACGCGAAGGGGCTCGAACTGACGGGGCTGAAGGAGACCACCGGAAAGAAACTTTGGGGTGTTTCGGTGGATCCTGGCTGGGTCCCCAGCGGCGTCAACATGGGAGTGTAACTGAGCAAGACGGCCAAGGGGAAACACGTGGCGCTTTTCCTGCAGAAGTCGAAACCGCGCGACGGTTGGGGTGGTGACGTCTGGACCAAGCCGGTTGCCGTGGACATCACTTCCGGCAAAGTCGTCTACAAGGGCCCCGCACAAGTGATCACGTCCCGCCAGAGTTCATGTCCGGACGGCAAGGACATGTGTTATCTCTCGATCAATCCATACATTGATGACGAGCAGAGGATGCGTGTGAATCTTGACCGAGGCACCCAGCGCACCCTCACGCCGCAGCACAAGTTGGGGGATTCCATCTTCCCCATTGGTGCCGGGGAAATCTACGCACATTACAGCGGCAACAAGAGCAATCTCTTGCGACTCAAGGGCAACGAAAAACTCTGGGGATTGTCGCTGGACAAGGCCATGGGATCGGCTTATACCCCTGGTAAGGGATGGAACGTCGAATACTCGGAGAAGCTCGGTATCTTCTCGGCCTGGATCGGCCGCGAATACAAAGAGACCAAGGACGGCAAGGGAAATGTGGTTGCCCGCGATTCGGACTACCGCCAGGAAATGATGATTGGATTTGACGCCGACACCGGAAAGACCTTGTGGAAGGCCAAGGGGGCCACCACGATCTGCCTGCCGCCCATGGGGACTGGGAACACGGTTTTGCAAGACGGAAAGGCCTACCCGGTGAGATGCGTTTTCGACTCTGGAACACTCAAGGAATCCAAGGAAACCAAAAGCAAGCTCGTCAACGGGAAAATTCATCTCGAAGGGTATGACCCCAGTACCGGGAAAGTCATCTGGAAGACCAAGGTTTACGCAGTTGTCAACGACATCGACGTTGCCCATGCACCTGACGATGGTGGCGCCAGCCTGATCCTGGCAAAGGAAAAAAGCCCGACACTGCTTGATACCCGGACCGGTGAAACCAGGAACGTCGCGGCGGAGGAGCGCTTCCTCTGCAGCAAGGGCGTCAAATATGCCAAGCCCCAGAACGGCACGGGCGGGACGTTGCTCTTCCCGTGCACCGCGGATGGCAAGGAAGCAAAGGGCGTCAGTTTCGGAGCCCTTGACGCGCAGGAGGCGGATGGCAGCCATGTGGTGCTGGGATTCACCGGTTCGGTCGTTGCCTATCCCGCGAATCCCTAGGACCGGGTGCGATCTCGGTGGCCCGGCCTTCCAGACGTTGCGGTGCGGCGGTGATAGCTTGAAGACGTATCGAGGAAAGCCCAGGCCTTGGTCTTCCTCAATCCCCCCGCTACCGGGAACCGAGATAGGGGACAGAAGATGACAGCGATGCCAGAAACCGACATGAGCGATCTAGCGATTGCCTCGCGGGCGGTGCTCAAGCCAATTTCGGAGATTGCCGAATCGGCAGGCATTCCACAGGATGCGCTCGAGGCCTACGGCCGATACAAGGCCAAGATAGATCCCGCACGGTTGACGGCCCGCGGCGCGAAACTTGGCAAAGTGGTGTTGGTCAGCGGCATTTCCCCCACCCCTGCCGGTGAAGGTAAATCCACCGTCACGGTGGGTCTGGGGGATGCGCTGTCCGCCACCGGAACCAAGACGGTGATTGCCCTGCGCGAACCTTCATTGGGGCCGATCTTTGGAATGAAGGGCGGAGCCACGGGGGGCGGCTACTCCCAGGTCCTTCCCATGGATGAGATCAACATGCATTTCACCGGGGATTTCCATGCCATCACCAGCGCCAACAACCTGCTGATGGCGCTCCTTGACAACCACTTGCACCAAGGCAATGAGTTGGGCATTGACCCACGTCGAATCACGTTCAAGCGTGTCATGGACATGAACGACCGGGCATTGCGCAACATCGTGATCGGTCTTGGCGGCCCCACCGAAGGTGTTCCTCGCGAAACGGGGTTTGAAATCACCGTCGCCTCGGAAGTCATGGCGGTTTTTTGCCTGGCAACGGGTCTCGATGACCTGCGTACCCGACTGGGCAGGATGACGATCGGATACACCTACGACAGGACGCCGGTCACCGTCGACGACCTGGGGGCGGCCGGCGCCATGACGATGCTGCTCAAGGAAGCCATCAAGCCCAATCTGGTCCAGACCATGGCCGGTACACCGGCACTGATCCACGGTGGCCCATTCGCCAATATCGCGCACGGGTGCAACTCGGCCATAGCCACCAACACGGCACGTTCGCTGGCCGACGTCGTTGTCACCGAGGCCGGTTTCGGGGCGGACCTGGGCGCCGAGAAGTTCATGGACATCAAGGCCCGCTACGCCGGCTGTGACCCGGATGCGGTGGTCCTGGTGACCACCATTCGTGCATTGAAGATGCATGGGGGAGTGGCCAAGGACGCCCTGAAAAACCAGAACGTCGAAGCCGTGCGCAGCGGCATGTCCAATCTCATCCGCCATGCTTCGAACATCAGGAAATTCGGGGTGCAGCCGGTTGTCGGCATCAACAGGTTCACGATGGATACCGAAGACGAAATCGCGGTGGTCACCGAATGGGCCGCAGCCAACGGCATTGAATGCGCCGTGGCGGATGTCTGGGGCCAGGGCGGCGCCGGCGCGGGAGAGCTGGCCTCCGCCGTGTTGCGGGCAATCGAGGCACCGAGCAATTTTGCCCCGCTCTACGATCTGGATCGTCCGATTGAGGAGAAGATCCTGACCGTGGTGCGTGAGATATATGGAGGGGAGGATGTCCAATACTCGGCCGCCGCCAAGCGGATGCTCCGGCAGATCCACGAGAACGGCTGGGACAACCTCCCGGTGTGCATGGCCAAGACCCAGTACTCGTTCTCCGATGATCCGACGCTTCTCGGTGCCCCCGAGGGTTTCACATTGCAGGTTCGCGATCTCATTCCCAAGACCGGCGCAGGGTTCATCGTGGCAATCACCGGAACCATCATGACCATGCCGGGCCTGCCCAAGGTACCGGCGTCCACGCACATGGATGTTGATGAAAAAGGGCAGGCCGTCGGACTTTCCTAGGGGACCGGTTCCGGAAACGCGGCCACGATCGCCGGATTTCGCCCGGAATACCAAAAGGCTCTGTTAAGAGTCGAAGCCACCACGGTTGCCCGTGGTGGCTTCGACGTTTCGACCCCGCATGCGGGGTACGAGGTTTAGCGCTCGATGTCGCCGCGGATGAAGGCCTCGACCTTTTCCATCGCGATGTCGTCGTTGTACTGCTCCGGCGGGGACTTCATGAAGTAGGAGGAAGCCGAGAGGATCGGTCCGCCGATGCCTCGGTCCAGCGCGATCTTGGCGGCGCGCACGGCGTCGATGATGACACCGGCGGAGTTCGGGGAGTCCCACACCTCGAGCTTGTATTCCAGGGACACCGGGGCATCGCCGAAGTTGCGGCCTTCGAGGCGCACGAAGGCCCACTTGCGGTCATCGAGCCAGGCGACATAGTCGGAGGGGCCGATGTGCACGTCGTCGGCTTCAAGCTTGGCCGAGGTGTTGGAGGTGACGGCCTGGGTCTTGGAGATCTTCTTGGATTCCAGGCGGTCGCGCTCAAGCATGTTCTTGAAGTCCATGTTACCGCCGACGTTCAGCTGGTAGGTGCGGTCCAGGATGACGCCGCGGTCCTCGAACAGCTTGGCCATCACGCGGTGCGTGATGGTGGCGCCGATCTGGGACTTGATGTCGTCGCCCACGATCGGGACTCCGGCGGCGGTGAACTTGTCGGCCCACTCCTTGGTTCCGGCGATGAAGACCGGAAGGGCGTTGACGAAGGCCACTCCGGCGTCGATGGCGCACTGGGCGTAGAACTTGGCGGCTGCATCCGAGCCGACCGGCAGGTAGCAGACCAGCACATCGGCCTTGGTCTCCTTCAACGCGGCGACGATGTCAACCGGGTCGGCGGAAGATTCGGTAATGGTCTCGCGGTAGTACTTGCCCAGGCCGTCCATGGTGTGGCCGCGCTGTACCGTGACGCCCGAGGTCGGGACCTCGGCGATCTTGATGGTGTTGTTCTCGGAGGCGTGGATGGCGTCGGCCAGATCCAGTCCGACCTTCTTTTCGTCCACGTCGAAGGCCGCCACGAATTGCACGTCATTGACGTGGTACTTGCCGAACTGGACGTGCATCAGGCCGGGAACTGTGGCCTGCGGGTCCGCGTCACGGTAGTACTCGACACCTTGAACCAATGACGTGGCGCAGTTTCCCACGCCAACAATTGCAACCCGAATCGGATTTTCCGACACCTTGTCTCCTCAAAATCAAAACTTCTGGGCAGGGGAAGACCCACCGTCCAGCACACTTACAATGCTAAGTGAGAACCGAGGACGCTTATTCCCAACGGGCTTCTTCAGTGGTACAAGCGGGCCTGCGGATCAGATCCGGGAGCCGCGTTCGCGCAGCCACCAGCGCCGTATCCGCAGCAGCACCTCGAGGGCAGGGCGTGGCAGCGAGGTACGTACCCGCTGCCTGAAAGCGACGTCACGGACCATGGCCAACTGCTCGTTCGAGGTGGTCAGCGCCTGGTTTTGGGCACGCTGGGCGTAGTGGGAAAGCGCGGAGATGAATTCCGGGCCGCGGCGGTGGAAGTAGTTTTCCCGCAGCCACGCGCGATTCGGGAAAGAAAAGTGCAATGCTGCCGCGTCATCAAGGGTTCCCAGCAGCCCGGAGCCTCGGAAGACTGAGTTGAGCATCTGGTCATTGAGCCCGAAATCGGTCATCACCAATACCGGCAGTCCACGATCCACCGCCTCCAACGCAGCCGTGGAGGAGACGGTGAGCAACGCGGAACCGGGAACCAGCACCCGGTCCATGGCTCCGGTCACGAACTCCACGTGCCCGGCCCCGACCTTCCCCTCGGCCACCAGCTGCTCCCACAGGGCGTCGAAGGGGTGGGCCTCTGCATGGGTCTGTGGTTCCCCGGCACGGGCGCGGAGCTTGACCAGGACGCGCACGTCGGGGTTCAACCGCGCCACCCGTTCAAGGGCCAGCAGGATCTCCTCGCGCTCGGCGCGCTGGACCGGGACCTTGGCCTGGGAAGCGAACACCACGGTGTCGATGGGGGAGGTCTGGGGCTGCGGGAACCCGGCGGTCTTCAGGAAGGGAAGCTTCGAGACCAGGATGTCGGGGCTGTGGCCGGTCTCCATATCGGCCAGGTGTGAGAATTCGCGGGCCTCGGCATGGGAATGCACGATAAACGCGTCCCCGCTTCGCCGGTAGGCCCAACCCTTGGTGGTGGCCGGGTAGGCGACGCCGGGCAGCGCCGAGATCAGCGCAGCGGGGCGCGCCGAGTTGGCCTTGGAGCGCAGGAGCTTCGTGAAAAGCTCGCTGACCACCGGTCCAGTGGCAGCGGCAAAGATGATGTGTTCCTCGAGCGAGTCGTAGTTCAGCGCGGCCCGCGGAATGACCGGGATGTCCTCGGCCTCGAAGCAGGTGCCGGCGGTCGCGGCAGCAATCTGTTCCGGGGTGGGGGCGATCGGGGTGCGCACCAACACCACGCGGCGGTCCCATTCCGGTCCGAGGGCCGAGAGGGTGGTGCAGGCCAGCTTCAGGTAGGAGTCGGAGTCGGCCACGGCCACGATGCTGGGTCTGAATGAAAGATTGTTCACGGGGTCAACAGCTCCAGGGACGAGGACAAGTGGGAACGAAGTTCTGGGGTGGCGGCGGGTTTCCACCAGGCGGCGGGGATCCCTTGGCCCAGGATCCGCACCCCGCCCTCGCCCAGCAGCAGCCGCAGGGACGGCAGGGCAGTGGATGGCAAGGCCCGTACGACCTGGCCGGGGCGCAGCGAGCGCAGCCGCATCTCGATGGGGATGGTGTGCTCGCGGACCACGATTCGGTCGTGGTCCGCGAGCAGGGCCAGGAACTTCCCCGACTCGCGGCGGTGTGGGAAGTAGGCGACGGGCCCGTCGAGCGTCAGCGAATCCAGCCAGCGGAAGTACGGCTCCGCGTGGATGAGCCCGTCGGCGGCCATGGCCGAACCGACAACCACGGTGGGCTCGTTGATCCGCTCGGTCACCGGTTGGGTGTTCAGCCATTCGAAGCGGTGCGACTCCAGGTGCCCGCCCAGCTCCAGGAACCGCTGCGCGATGTCGGGCTCGACGGGAAGGGCGGTGAAGATCAGCAGGCGGCCCGCCCGGGCCAGGGCGCGCAGGCGGTACCAGCTGGCGATGCCCAACGCCCGGCGTGCCGGGTTCGTGCGGGAGCGCGGACGCACCAAGGGGGTCGGCTCGGTGGACACCAGCGCCTTGATGAGACCCAGCGTGGCCAGGCCGTCGTCGATGATCACCACTTCCTCCACGGCGATGTACCCCAGCATGGCGCGCTGGACCCTTCCCGAATACGCGTCGCCTATCACCCAGCGCCGGGCCCCGGCGGATCCCGGGGCGGGAGGGGCAGCGGTGGAGGGCGCGAACTGCACGCCCGCCGGGGCCTGCGCGATGAGCGTGGCCAGGGTGGCGTCTAGCGTCGTGGTGCCCCCGCGCGGGTGGATGCGGCTGGTGGTTCCCAGCAGCCCGGCTCCGTGCGCCTCGATGGCGGAGAGCAGTTGCAGCGGGGATTCCACCCACACCTCGGCATGTCCGAAGCGGGGACGGGCGACGGCCGATTCAGCGGGATACACGGGAAGAGGTCTCCTGGAGCGTGCGTGCCAATTTTTCCAGGGAGCGGGAGCCGACGCGCAGGGCACGGCGCTTGATGCTGCGTCCCCAGACCCGGCTGCGGTTGGCCCGCGAGGGGTGGGCCCAGGTCGGGGGCAGGTCCAGGGCGGCCAGCCGACGGCGCTTGAAATGCGCGGCAAAGGACGAGTAGTTCGACTCCAGGAACGCGGCGGCATCCTCGCGAAGCCCGGGTAGGTTGCGGTACTGCATGCAATAGGCCACGGCGCGCAGCAGCGGGGTGAGTTCGTCGTCGGGACCCGCCTCGGCGGGCGTTGCCAGCTCCTGGACCAGCAGGGCGTCGACGATTGAGACCGGGATGCGGTTGCTGTTCTGGTAGGGGCTCAGTTCCTGCAGCAGATCCCCGGTGCCCACGGCGATGACGGGGGTGCCGAGCATGTACTTGGCGCTGAGCAATGCCGTGGAGAAGCAGGAGATGACCACCAGCGGGTTCATGAGCGTGATGACGGTTTCGGCCAGCAGGTCGGTGTGCAGGATCCGGAACTCCAGGCCCAGGGATTCTGCGCGGGCACGCAGCTGCAGCGCGGCGGTCGGGCCGGCGCTGGGGTGCGGCTTGAACACCACGGAGCCCGCCCCGGCGTCGCGGGCGGCCAGCAGCATCCCGTGGTGCAGCTCCAGTTCCCTGGCCGTGTCGAGGATGCCCAGCGAGCCCAGGTACTGGCCCACCACCAGGGCGGCGCCCCGGGGCAGGTCGAGGCCGGCGGGCCCTGCCGCGGCCGCCAGCTCTGCAAAGACGGCGGCCAGCGGCTCGAGACGCAGGACCTTGCGCTGCACCGGGGCCTCGAGCAGCAGCATGGGCTCCAGGCCCGGCACCAGGTCGATGTGGATGGTCTCGCGCAGGCGCTGGGTCATCTGCACGGACAGCTTGTTGCGCGTGGGGCCGTAGGACATCAACCCGTCCGAATGCACGGAGATCGGTGCGTCGAAGAAGATCCTGGCCAATGCCTGTGCCGGGTTCACCTGGATGGATTCGAGCACCAGCGACACCTGCCCCGCGCCGAGGTCCCAGCGGTGGCGCAACAGCTTCTCGAAGAGCGGGAGTTCCTCGTTCCGGGGATTGAACTGCCCCGGGCGGCGTGGCCACAGCAGCTCGCCCAGGTCCACCACGTCGTCGAAGCGCGCGGCCAGGGCCTCGAAGCCCGGGTTTTCGCGCAGCGGTGTGGTGATCTCGGGCATCTGGCTGCCGTTGGCCAGCACCAGGACGCGGCGCTCGGCCTCCGGGAGCAGGCCGGCATCGACCATCGCGGCCAGCGAGACGACCTGGAAGTAGGTGGACGCCTGGATGAGTTGGATCATTTGCTTTCCCTCTTGGCCGCGGCGGAGGGCCGCAGGCCGGTCAATGTCTTGCGGCGCTTGGCATCGAGTTGGGCCAGCCCGTCTTCCAGCAGCGGTGCCGGCACCATCGCCAGCCGGTCGGCGATGCGCAAGCGCAGGGCCTGGCGCAGGGCGGGCGGGAACTCGGCGGAGCGCTTGAGGTGGTGGCAGGAAACGGCGAGGAATTGCCGCAGTGCCTTGGGTGCGTGGGCCTCGTGCGCCGGATCGTCCAGCACCATGTCCAGGATCCCTGCATATGCGTCCACGAAGTCCAGTTGCCGGTCGTCGAAGACCTGCGTGAGGGAGCCGGGAAGTCCGCGGCGGTAGAAAACCCCCGGCGCGTTCAGGACCGCGTAGCTTTTAGCGTTGAGGCACAGCTCCCACATCCAGGCCCTGTCCTCGCAGGTGCGCAGCTCCTCGTTGAAGCGCGGTGCAGCGGACTCCAGCACCTCGGCGCGGTACATGCCCGCCCAGACCAGGGGGTAGTCGATCATGGTCGCGGTGTGGATGGGGGAGATGTCGTCGGCCGGGTCCAACACGATGTTTCGGTTGGCCTGCGGAGCGTGGTGCAGGGTCCGGTTAGCGCCGGTGACCCGGACGTGGTCGCAGCGCACGAAGTCCACGTCCAGTGCCTCTAGCCCGTCGGCCAGCTGTGCCAGGTGGGTCGGGGCAAACCAGTCGTCGGGATCCAGGAAGACCACGAATTCGCCGCTGGCGTTTTCCAGCCCGGTGTTGCGGGCGGCAGACACCCCCCGGTTGGCATGGTGCGTGAGGATCTTCAGGCCGGGAATGCGTGTGCCGAACTCCGCGGTGATTGCCGCGGTGGCATCGGTGGAGGCGTCATCGACAACCAGGACTTCCAGTTCCCTTCCCTTCAGTTGCTGGAGGGCAAGGGACGCCAGGGCGTCGCCAATGAAATCCTGCTGGTTCATTGCGGGGATGATGACGCTGATGCGGCCGGGGACGCGGGCCTTGGCGGAGGGAAGTGTGGCTGTGGAGGGCATGGGGATCTCGGGGTGGTCCTTAGGTCTGGGAGGCTGGTCGACGGCACATGTGGCCACCTAGTCCCGGGGGGGGGGGGGGGGGGGGGGGGGGGGGGGGGGGGGGGGCGGGCGGGGGGGGGGGGGGGGGG
>NZ_JBIXLM010000030.1:0-53888 GCF_045798545.1 Paeniglutamicibacter sp. ORCA_105
AGGAAGAGGATCGGGGTGCCTTCGCCGAGCTCGTGGTAGTGGGTGATTTCGCCTTCGGCGGTTTGCAGCCACTTGTCTTCGAGGCCGAAGAAGGCGTCGGTCGTGTAATCGGGAATCTGGGTGACGGTCATCGTGAAACTCCTGCGTAAATCGGTGGGCCGGAAGGTGGTTTAGCTCAACCCTAGACGCGTGCCCGGGTGCCGGGGGATGGGTCGTGCCAAGGTGCGGCACGACTTCGGAGGCCACGAACCCGTGGCACCCGTAAAATCCTGCCGACGTGGGCCAATAGATTGCACTAGTGCATAAAATTACGCCCGCGGATCCCGGACACCGGGGCCACCCGCAGGCATGGGGCGTGGCGTAGATTTGGCTGCAAAGCACCCTCCCGAGGTGTAAAGGAAGCACAGCATGAACATCCCGTCATCCGGCATCCCGGTCGTGGACCCCGTGCAGCGCCCGGCCCCGCATCGTTTCTTCCCGCCTTGCCCTCCGCCCACCAGCGCGCCGTGCTTCCGGGGCAGGCTGCGGCAAGGCCGCCACGAAAGCACGGAAGCGGGGATGAGGGCATGAGCACCATCGGGTCGGATTCGCCTCCGCAGCGGGCGCCCTGGTGGTGGTACCCGGAATCGCGGCGCGCGGGCCGCGACATGGCGGCACAGCCGTTCACCGCGCTGGCCCCGGGGCAACGCTGGTTCCGCGCCATCGACGTCGACGCGCCGACCAACACCGTGTTTGAGTGGGTCATGCAACTGCGGGTGGCGCCCCACAGCTACGACCTGCTCGACAACTACGGGCGGCGCAGCCCGCAGACCCTTGACCGGTCGCTGCTCGACATCCAGGTCGGCGACAGCGTCATGAGGATCTTCACCGTCACCGCGGTGGTGCCGGGAGCCTCGATGACCCTCCGCGTCAACGACGGATCCCCGACGCGTCTTTTTGGACCGCTGAGCGTCCACTACGGCGTCGATCGGCTCGGCGACGGGTCCCGGCTTTCGGCGCAGCTGGTGGTTCCTCCTGCCGCGGGAGCGTTCAAGGGCCTTCGGCAATACGCGCTGGCCTGGGGGGACCTGGTGATGATGCGCAGGCAACTGAGGGAACTGAAGCGGCTGGCCGAGCAGACAGCTGCCGAGTCTTGAGTCCGGTTCCGCACCCAGCGCCGTCACGGTTTTCCCCGGGGTGCCGCGTCCGCGGGATGATGGAGGGAGCAGAAGCAAAGCCAATCGCCGTGGTGTGCCCGCCATTGGGCACACGAACGACCAACCCGAACGGATCGGCAACATCCCCATGAACCTTGATTCCATCCTGATCGTCGGAGGCGGCCTGGCCGGATTCACCGTGGCGCAGAACCTGCGCGTCCGCGGATACGCCGGAACGTTGCAGATCATCGATCCGGCAGGGATCCCCTATGACCGTCCGCCCCTGAGCAAGGGCTACCTGCTGGGGGAGAAGGACGCCGCGGGCATCGAACTTGCCCCCGCTTCATGGTTCGCCGAACACCGGGTGGACCTTCTTCAAGGCACGGTGCGGGCCCTGGAACTCGAGCCCCTGGGGGTGGAACTGGAGGACGGTCGGACGCTGCATACCGACCGCCTGGTCCTGGCCACCGGCGGCTCCGCCCGCCCGCTCCCGATCCCGGGCGGGGACCTGAACTCCGTGTTGGTGCTGCGAGACCGCGCGGATGCAGACAGGCTGCGGGCCAAGATCGTCCCCGGGATGCGGCTGGCCATCGTCGGGGCCGGGCTCATCGGTGCCGAGGTCGCCTCCTCGGCCCGGCAGCTGGGCGCCGAGGTCACGCTCGTTGACCCCATGGACCCGCCCCTGGTTCCCGCGGTCGGACCGGAGTTGGCCAGGCGGTTGCACGCCATGCATGCCGACGCCGGGATCACCGTCATCCACGGCGCCCCCGTGGGCATCACCCGCACCGCCGACGGCCACCGGCTGGAGCTGGCTGACGGTCGGGTCGTTGAGTGCGACGAGGTGCTGGTGGGCATCGGCATCATCCCCAACACCGAGCTGGCGCAGGCCGCGGGGCTCGAAACCGACAACGGGGTGCTGGTCGATGAAAACCAGCGCACCTCGCACCCCGGCGTCTTCGCCGTGGGGGACATGGCCCGTACCCGGAAGGCCGACGGAACGCTGCTGCGCCGCGGTGAGCATTGGGAGTACGCCATGAACACCGGGGCCACCGCCGCCGCGGCGATCCTGGAGCAGGAACGACCGGTCCACGGTGCCTCCTGGTTCTGGTCGGACCGGCACGGCACCCACGTTGAGGGAATCGGGGACATGAACGCCGAGGGCACCACGATCCTGCGGATCAGCGAGGGGGAACCCGTGGCCGCCTTCCGCATCGCGGCCGACGGGCGGATGCTGGGAGCAGCGGCCATCGATGGGGGACTGACCATCAAGGCGGCGCGGCGCATCATAGACAAGGGCATCATCGTCCAGGCCGCCGCGCTCGCCGACCCGGGAGTCCAGCTGAAGAAGCTGGCACGTTAGGCACGGTCACCCGGATCCGGGTGAGGGGGCAGGGTCTTCGCCTACCGCGACCGGACCCGTGGCCTAGCTTTTCGGCTCGTACCGCATGGCCACCGCCCCCGAGGCGAACTCCAGCCGGCTCACGAGCCTCAAATCGATATGTCTGGACAGCCCCTCGAACAACTTCGGCCCGTGGCCCGTCAGCCTGGGATGCACCACGAACTCGTACTCATCGATCAACCCCAACTCCGCCAGCGCCAACGGAAGCTTCATGCCGCCCACGAAAATTCCCTGGCCGGTCTCTGCCTTGAGCCGCCGGACGGCTTTTTCCAGGTCCCCGCGCACGAGCTCCGCGTTCCAATCGACGCTTTCCAGGGTGCTCGAGACGACGTACTTCCTCGCCGCGTCGATCGTCCGGGCGAAGGGCTCCATCCAAGCGGGCCTCGCCCCCGCAGCCACCGGCGAGCGCCATGCTTCCTCCATCATCTGGTAGGTCACACGGCCAAAAAGAAGGGCGTCGGCCCGGACGAGGTTCTCAACAGCATGTCGATGCAGGTCCTCGTCGACGACTCCCGCACGATGATCGCAGCACCCATCCAAGGTGACGTTGATGGAGTACCGAAGGGGTCTCATGGCGCAAGAGTACCCACTGGGCGCTGGGCATGGAATACGTGATCAGCTGTTCCCCGTCGGCATACTTCGGTTCTTCCTTGCCCCCGTCCCGCGGCGGGGCCAGACTGGAGGCGGGACAACGGCAGGACGCTGTTTGCCCCCCCGGCCAGCAGGAAGGCAGATCCAGGATGGACACCGAACCCACCGGGGACAGTCAGCGCGCCGTGGATCTGGGAGAGGTGGACATGCTGGAACCGGGCACCGCCGTGCTGGTTTCGGGCGAGACCAGCGGGTATCCGGATGACATCGGCCTCTTTCGCACCGAGGCGGGGGATTACTACGCCCTGGACGACGAGTGCCCGCACGAGGTTGCTTCCCTGTCCGAGGGATGGATCGAGGGGGACGAGATCGAATGCCCGCTGCATTCCTCGCGCTTCGACCTGCGGGACGGCAGGGTGCTTTGCCTCCCGGCGCTCAACGATGCCCGCACCCACAAGGTCGAGGTCAGGGACGGACGCGTGCTCCTGTTCCCGGGAACCGACGCGCCCTGACGCCCCCTGCTAGGGGCTCGGACGCAAGGTTGCCACGCGCACCAGGGCCGCCCCGGTGCCCAGCTCGGCACGGTCTCCGGGATTGGCCCAGTAATGCTCCAAAGTGCGCAGGAGCTGGTCCGGGTTGGCCGTGAGTTCATGGACCAGGATGACCACTTTTCCTGCCCGTGCCTGTTCCCCGGCCTCCTGGCGTACCACGATCCAGGCCGGGCCGCGCTTGCCCAGGGGCTTGTGCCGTGCGGGATCGGCCGCCTCGATGCCGGCGACATCGTTCCAATAGATTTCCCTGGCGCCGCGCGATCCATGGACCACAATGCGGCTGCGGGTGAGGTAGACACCGGGTTCCTGGGACGCTGCCGCAATGCGGGCCAACCGGATTCCGCGGTTCAGCACGTATATGCCGGTGGCCAACAGAAAAATCGCCAACAAGATGATCAGGACCAGCGGGTCGTAGTCCTGGAGGATCAGCAGCCGGGCGCTCAGCGCCACGGTGGCCACCAAAATCACTACCGCCAGACCCATCACCACGGCTGCCCATTGGGCCGAGGTCCGGAACATCGGGAACCATGTGGCGGCGCGCGGCCCCGTGCTGGTCAGAACGGCCTCGGTGCCCGCGGCGTGATCCTCCGTGGGGCGGCGGTAGGCAGATGCCACGCCGAGCAATACCGCCAGGGCACTGGCGATCAGTGCCGTGGACAACACGGGACTGGCATGTAGTGCGGCATAGATTCCGGTGCCGGCTAGAAAGGCGAACAACACAAAAGATGGCAGAAGATGGTGCGCCATTTTCCAGCCGCTGTGGCGCGGTGCCCACAGGGGTGCCTCGGAACCGGTTTTGCTCATGTCACCAGCCTAAGCCGCCGATTGGATGAAAGACGTTACACACTGCGCCATGGCGTCTTCTCCAACGGGACATTCGCTGCATATCTCGCCTACGATAAACGCACTATGGAATCGATTCGCAAACGCGTAAAAGTGATCACTTGGCTGCTGATTGCCGCCCTGGTCGTCGGCACCGGTGCCGGCCTGCTTTCGGGCGTGCTCTAAATGCCGCATAACCCCAACGATCCCGCGACTCTTCCCGGAGGCGGCGAGGCGGGACTTCCCGAGGCCCTGCGCACACCGACGGTAAACGTCAAGCGCAGCTGGGTGGCCTCGGTTGTCGCCATCAACATCGGCATCAACATTGTCTTCTTTGCCCCCATCAACGTGTTGCTCGGGTTGCAGGCCACGGCCATCGACGCCGGGTCCAAGGAAGCGATCCTGTCGCTGGTCACCGCCTGCGGCGCATCCGTGGCGCTGGTGGCCAACCCGCTGTTCGGGGCGCTCTCGGATCGCACCGTCTCCAAGATGGGGCGTCGCTCGCCCTGGATCCTCGCCGGGGCCATCCTGGGTGCCGCGTCGCTGTTGATGCTCTCCGGGGCCACAACCGTCGGGCTGATGTTGCTGGGTTGGTGCGGCCTGCAGGCAGGTGCCAACTCCGCCTATGCCGCGGTCACCGCCACGATCCCGGACCGCGTGCCGGAACGCCGGCGCGGCGGAATCGGCGGGCTCGCGGCCATGGGGCAAACCGTGGGCATCCTGCTGGGTGCCGTGGTGGGCTTCATGATCACCGGGAATATCGCCGTGGGCTACATCATCTGCGCCGCAGCCCTGGTCGTCTCCGTCATTCCCTACGTGCTGCGTGCCAACGACCCAGCCCTGCCGCGCGAGTTCCGTCCGCCGTTCAATTTGCTGGACTTCGTCAAGGGCTTCTGGATCAACCCGATGACCCACCGGGACTTCGGGTGGGCCTGGCTGACCCGGTTCATGATGAACACCGGCAACCAGATGACCATCGTGTACCTGCTCTTCTTCCTCACCGACGTCGTCAAACACCCCGACCCCGCCGGAGGAGTGCTGATCCTGACCGGCATCTACGCGATCATGGTCATCATCAGCGCAGTGCTCCTGGGTCCGATCAGCGACAGGTCGGGCAAGCGGAAGATCTTCGTGATTGTCTCCTCGATCGTCGTGGCCTCCTCCGCCCTGATCATCGCGGTGTCGCAGAACTTCGCCGGCGCTGTCATCGGTGCCGCCGTCCTGGGGCTTGGGTTTGGCGCCTACCTTGCTGTCGATTTTGCGCTGCTGACCCAGGTCCTGCCCTCGGCCAAATCCCGTGGCAAGGACATGGGCGTGATCAACGTGGCCAACTCGCTGCCGCAGGTCATCGCCCCGGCGTTGGCCTTCTTCGCAGTGAAGGTGCTGGGCGGTTACACGGCCTTGTTCATCGTTGCGGCGATCATTGGCATCTTCGGCGCCCTGCTGGTGCGCAACATCCGCTCGGTACCCTAGGCGGCGCACGGCCCGCGCCGGCCGGTGTCTGGTGGCTCACCAAAACCGCACAAGGGGCGGCGGCACCGATAGGCTGGGACCCATGGCATGGTTACGCGACGCACCGTTTGGCTGGGCCTTCGCGTTCCTCTTTTTGCTGTCCATGGCTCGGGCCAACACCACCTACTGGATTGGCCGAGGCATTGCCGCCGGGGTGGAGCACACCCGCTTTCAGCATCTGCTGACCGGCCCGATCTATCAGCGAGCCGAACGCTTCATCCAGCGTTGGGGCGTGTTTGCCATTCCGCTGTCCTTCATGACAGTTGGCATCCAGACCGCCGTCAATGCCAGCGCCGGCGTCGCCCGGATGCCGGTGCTGCGCTACCTTCCGGCCGTCATTGTCGGGTGCCTGATCTGGGCCACCATCTATTCCACCGTTGGCATGGCGGTGATCTACGCGTGGCTGGCCCTGGGATGGCAGTGGATCGTTGCAGGGGCGCTGGTCCTTCTCATCGCGACCTTGGCCTGGATCCGCTACCGCCGGCGCGACAGCTGAGGCGGATATCCGTCGATCAGTGGAGTGCGCAGTACATAACGATTGCGCCATCGTTCCGGGTGGGCTTCCTGCAGCGTGTTGAGGTCTTTGGCAAATATTCTTCGGTAGGATTCAGGAAACCAACGAAACATTGCGAAAGCTGGGTACAGACTTGGCCATCACGACAAGGAACCCCCGCGAGGCCGGCCCCGTGGAGCTCGATGACATCGACCGCGGGCTGCTGCGCATGCTCACAGAGAACGCCCGCCGCACCAACAACTCGCTCGCCGAGGAACTGGGCATCGCGCCATCGACCTGCCTGGCCCGGCTCAACGCCCTGCGCTCTGCCGGGGTCATCCGCCGCTTTACCCTGGAAATCGATCCCGAGGTCCTGGGCCACGCGCTCGAGGCGTTGATCTTCGTGAAGATCCGCCCGGGCGCCCGCCACCTCATGTCGAGCTTTGCCGAGGAAATGCGCGGCAAGCCCGGGGTCACCCAGCTCTTCTTCCTGGGCGGTGCCGACGACTTCCTGATCCACGTAGCGGTGCGCGACTCAAAGGACGTGCGCCAGTTCGTGCTCGACAACTTGTCGGCAAACCCCGCGGTTGCCACCACCCAGACGTCGCTGGTCTTCGAGCACAGCCAGGGCGCGGTGCCCTGGCTGTAGCCCGGCTTTACCAGGAGACCTCGCGCGGACGCCCCTCCTCATAGCCGGCGGCGGACTGCACCCCGACGATGGCGCGATCGCGGAATTCGGGAATCGAAGCGGCGCCGGCGTAGCTGAAGGCCGAGCGGACCCCGGAAACGATCGAATCTATCAGGTCTTCCACGCCCGGCCGGTGCGGGTCCAGGTACATGCGGGAGTGCGAGATCCCTTCCTCAAAGAGCGCCGCTCGGGCCCGTTCAAACGCCGACTGGTGCTTGGTGCGCTGCTGCACCGCGCGGGCCGAGGCCATGCCGAAGCTTTCCTTGTAGAGCCGTCCCTCGCCGTCGGAGACCAGGTCCCCTGCCGATTCGTAGGTCCCCGCGAACCAGGATCCGACCATCACGCTGGCGGCGCCGGCCGCCAGCGCCAGGGCCACGTCGCGCGGGTACTTGACCCCGCCGTCCGCCCAAACCTCCGCACCGGCCTCCCGTGCTGCCGTGGCGCATTCCAGGACGGCCGAGAACTGTGGACGTCCCACACCGGTCATCATCCGGGTGGTGCACATGGCGCCGGGCCCCACCCCAACCTTCAGGATGTCTGCGCCGGCCTCGGCCAGGTCCCGGGTGCCGGCGGCTGAGACCACGTTTCCCGCCGCGATCTGGATGCGGCGACCGGTGCGTTGGGCAAAGTCGTCGCGGGCCGCAACTGCCAGCGGCAGGGCCTCGATCATCCGCTCCTGGTGGCCGTGGGCGGTGTCCAGCACGATGACGTCCACGCCGGCCTCGAGCAGTTCGCGGGTCTTGGCGCCCACGTCGCCGTTGATTCCGACGGCGGCCCCGACCATCAGGTTCCCCGCGGGATCCACTGCCGGCGTGTACAGCCCGGAGCGCAGTACGCCCTTGCGGGTCAGCACCCCGGCCAGGTGCTCGCCGTCAAGGACTGGGACCATACCCAGGTGCCTGGAGCTGAGCATCTCAAACACCGTGTCGAGGTGCGTGTCCTTGTCTGCCGTGACGATTTCGGAGGTCATCACCTGGCGGATCGGGGTGAAGCGGTCGACGCCGAGGCAGTCCTTTTCCGCGACGATGCCCACCGGGCGATGGCCCTCGAGCACTACTGCCGCGCCGTGGGAACGCTTGCCCAGCAGGGCGAGGGCGGCGGATACCGAATCGTTGACGTCCACGGTGATGGGTGTCTCGAAGACGGGGTGTGCACGTTTGACCTTCGCGACCATGTCCTGCAGGGCCACGAGGGAGATGTCCTGGGGCAGGATCGTGATCCCTCCGCGGCGGGCAACGGTTTCGGCCATGCGCTTGCCGGCCACCGCGGTCATGTTGGAAATGACCAGCGGGATGGAGGTTCCCACGGAATCCGGGGTGGACAGGTCCACCCCGGATCGGGAGGCCACCGCCGATCGCGAGGGAACCATGAAGATGTCGTTGTAGGTCAGGTCATGGGCGGGCTTCAGATCATTGAGAAACTTCACCCGCTCAGGCTACAGCCGAAGGGACGATCGGCGCGTGACGCAAGTCATGACGGCCAGGGTGCCCGGAGTCGATTTGGGCATATTCCACGCGCGGAATTGGCACCGCATGAATATGTACGCATGGGTAACGAGAGGGCAATTAGGTCCGGAAAACAGCACTAATTTCCCGGCCCGCATTGGGGTTACCGTGGTAGGCAGAGCGGTTCGAAATCCGCGTGACCGCAGGCTTGAGGAGTGCACCATGACCGTCACCGTGCCCGTTACCGAATGCTCCGTATCCAATTGCTCGTTCAATGACCACACCCACTGCGGGGCATCCGGCATCACCATTGGCGGAAATACCGACCACGCACAATGTGCGACGTTCATCGATACCGGGGTGCATGGCGGTCTGCCGAAGATCCTGGCCTCGGTGGGTGCCTGCCAGCGTATGGAATGCACCCACAATGACCACCTGATGTGCGCGGCGGACTCGGTGCGGGTGGGGCCCGGCGCGGACAATGCCGACTGTCTCACATACGAACACGGCGCATAAGCCGCAACAAGTTTGGCCCTCCCCAGCAGCAAGGGCGCGTTTTCATTTTGCGGGGGAGGGCCTTGTCATGCCCGGATCGTAGGAGTTTTCGTCCCGTGCTCAAGGACTGGGGCTCGAGGCGCGTCGGAATAAATTGTTCAACAACCTCTTGTCAGGATTGTTGAACAACCTGTAGTGTACTTCTCATCGCTCCCACTTGTGACAGCAGTCACCCGCAACCCCCGATGGATGGAATCATGGCCACTCCAAGCACGAAACCGAAGCTCAGCACTTCAGCCAGGCGCACCGCAATGCTTGGTGCCATGTTTCTCATGGCCACCAGCGCCATCGGGCCCGGCTTCATCACCCAGACCACTGAATTCACGGTCCAGATCGGCGCTTCGTTCGCCTTCGCGATCGTCGTCTCCATCCTGGTGGACATCGCCGTCCAGCTGAACGTATGGCGGATCATCGGCGTCTCGGGCCTGCGCGCCCAAGAGCTGGGCAACAAGGTTCTCCCGGGCATCGGCTGGGTTCTGGCCGGACTCGTCTTCATCGGCGGCATGGTCTTCAACATCGGCAACATCGCCGGAACCGGCCTGGGCATGAACGCCATGATGGGGCTTGACCCCAAGATCGGCGGCATCATTTCCGCCGTCGTTGCCATCTTGATCTTCCTCTCCAAGCGCGCAGGCATGGCCCTGGACAAGATCGTGGTCATGCTTGGCGCAATCATGATCCTGCTCATGCTCTATGTGGCCATCGTCGCGGCACCCCCGGTGGGCGAGGCCCTTAAGAACGCGGTGCTGCCGGAGAACATCAGCTTCCTGATCATCACCACCCTGATCGGTGGCACCGTCGGCGGCTACATCACCTACGCCGGAGCCCACCGCATGCTCGACTCCGGTGCCGCCGGCCTTGAGAACATCAAGGACATCACGAAGACCTCCATCCTGAGCATCATCGTCACCGGCATCATGCGCGTACTCCTCTTCCTGGCCATCCTCGGAGTGGTCGCCGGCGGAGCCGTGCTGACCACGAACAACAAGGCGGCCGAGGCCTTTGGCATCGCCGCGGGCGACATCGGAATGCGTTCCTTCGGAGTGATCCTGTGGGCCGCCGCCCTGACCTCGGTGATTGGCGCTGCCTACACCTCGGTTTCGTTCATCACGAAGTCCACCACTCCCGAACGCACCCGCAACCTGATCACCGTCGCGTTCATCGCGGTCTGTGCCGTCATCTACCTCTTCTTGGGCCAGGCTCCGCAGACGCTGCTGATCTTTGCCGGCGCCTTCAACGGATTGATCCTACCCGTTGGCTTCGCGGTCCTGCTTTGGGCTGCCTGGCGCCGTCGGGACCTGCTGCAGGGCTACGTTTACCCGAAGTGGCTGCTGGGCATCGGGGTGGCCACCTGGCTGCTGACGCTCTTCCTGGGCTGGAACTCCCTGGCCGGCCTGTCCAAGCTCTGGGCTTAGCCCACGCGCCGGATCTGCCCGCAATCCTCCAGCCCTCCACGATCGCCCTTTCGGAAGGACGCCAGCAATCATGACACCCGCCAATTCACCCACACCCGGAACCGGGGAACGCGCAACACTTTCCCCCACGCAGGCACGCGAACTGTTCCGCAACGGATTGACGGTGCCGACCGCTGGTTTCTCCCTCGGCTACGCCCAGGCAAACCTGATCATCGTGCCCAGGGACCAGGCCTTTGACGTCTTGCTCTTCGCCCAGCGCAATCCCAAGTCCTGCCCGATCCTGGGCGTGCTGGATGCGGGGGAGACCAGTGGTGAGTTGCTGGCCGGCGGTGACATCCGCACCGACGTGCCGAAGTATGTCGTCTACGAAAACGGCATAAAGGTCGCAGAGCCCACGGACCTGGCCGAATACTGGCGCGATGACCTGGTGACGTTCATCGTGGGCTGCTCGTTCACCTTCGAGACGGCCCTGATGGAAGGCGGAATCAGGATCGCCCACATCGACCAGGGGGTGAACGTGCCGATGTTCAAGTCGAATATCCGCAGCGCCTCGGCCGGCTCCATGTCCGGACCCATGGTCGTGTCCATGCGTCCCATCCCGGCCTCCCAGGTTGCAGACGCCGTGCGCATCACCTCCCGCTACCCGGCGGTCCACGGCGCACCGGTGCACATCGGCAACCCCGAGGAACTGGGCATCACGGATCTGTCCAAGCCCGACTTCGGCGATGCCGTGGAAATCCCGGCCGGGCACATCCCGGTGTTCTGGGCCTGCGGGGTCACTCCGCAGGCGGCGGTCATGGAGTCAAAGCCGGCGCTGGCCATCGGCCACGCGCCGGGGCACATGCTCATCACCGACGCCCGCGACAGCAACTACCTGGTTCCCTAGCAGCCCCCCTCCACGACCTGGTCCCGCTGGACCCTGCCGTGGCCCCCGATCCGCCAAGCAAGTCCCTGTTCCCCCATGCAGGTGCTTCCTTGGCGCCCCAAAAAACGGCCGTCGCCGGGGCGCCTGCCCATCGACGACGTCCGTGAGCATCGCGGCCTGGTTCCCTTGGAACGCCGCCGCGATCCTCGGCTAGGGAAGTGCCCGTTAACCCCAAAACGGGCGCTTCCCTGGCGCCTTTAACTCCTGTTTACGAGTCGTGGCCCGCGGCATGAAGCCACGCGTCCACCTCGGCCGTCAAGCGTGTCTTCACCGGCTCCTCCAGGAAAGAGGATTCGATCGAGTTCGTGGCCAGCGTCGCCTGCTCCTTTGGTGTCAGGCCAAGGACCCTGTTCACTTCCTCGAAGTTGGCGTCAAGGTAGCCGCCGAAGTAGGCCGGGTCGTCCGAATGGATGGACACATTCAGTCCCTTTTCCAGCATCCTCTTCAACGGATGGTCGGCCAGGGAGTCGACGGCGCGCAGCCGCACATTCGACAGCGGGCAGACGGTCAACGGCATTTGTTCCGTGACCAATCGCTGAACCAAGGCCTCGTCCTCGAGGCAGCGGATGCCGTGGTCGATGCGTTCGACCTTGAGCAGGTCCAGGGCCTGGACAATGTATTCCGGGGGTCCTTCCTCGCCGGCATGGGCCACCACATGCAGTCCGTGCTCGCGCGCAAGGGCAAAAACATCCTGGAACAGGACAGGCGGGTAGCCGAGCTCCGAGGAGTCCAGCCCGATGCCGTCGATGTCATGGCCTTCCGCCAGCACCGTGCGCAGGATTTCCATGGCGGATGCCGCGGGCGCGTGCCGCCAGAAACAGGCGATGAGCTTGTGGGTGATGCCGAAGAGATCCTCTCCTTCGCTCAGCCCGCCACGGATGCCCCCGATGACCTCGCCCAACCCGATACCGCGTTCCAGATGGGCTTGCGGGTCAAAGAACAGCTCGACGTGCCTGACCCCTGAGGCATCGGCACGGCGCAGGTAGGCAAGGGCGATCGCGTGGAAATCCGCGCGCGTGCGCAGCACCGCGATGTTGGTGTAGAACAGGTCGAGGAACGACTGGAGATTGCTGAAGTCGTATTGTTCCCTCAGGTGCTCCAGGGATGTCTAGGGAAGATTGATGTCGTTCTGCTCGGCCAGATGCAGGATGGTTTCGGGTTCCAGCGTCCCTTCGAGGTGGATGTGCAATTCTGCAACGGGCAACTTCATGATCTCGGCTCCTGTCGGTGGTCGAACAAGAATAGTCTCCCGAGTCCCTGCATCCCCGCGTGCTCGCCGGGGCTTTTGCCGCTATGAGGGGCAAGTCACGGATCGGCCTGCCTCTCCGGTGCCGTGGCAGACTGGTCGTTGAAGCGCTCGCGATCAAGTGCCGGGGGCGCGCGCGAGACGCAGCCCGTGAATGATGAGAAGGACAAGAACGTGAGCGTCACAACCGACCAGAGGAAGCATTGGCTCCCCGCTGCCCTGAGCCTGATGATGGTGGGTTGGGGAGCCAACCAATTCGTTTCCCTGCTGGTGTTCTACCGGCAGGAACACGGTTTCTCCGAGGTCATGGTGACCTCGATGCTGGGCATCTACGTTGTGGGCCTGGTGCCGGCCCTGCTGTGGGGAGGCCGGTACTCGGATAGGACCGGACGCAAACCCGTCACGCTCTTTGCAGTCGCCCTGTCAATGTCGGCCAACGTGGCCATGATGGGGTCGGTCATCGGAACCTTCCCGCTCTTTGCCGGCCGATTCATGGCGGGCATTGCCACCGGCCTTGCCATGGCCGCGGCCACCAGTTGGGTCAAAGAGCTGTCCCAGGCGCCTTGGGACATGGACTCGATGGCGGGATCGGGGGCCCGGCGTGCATCGCTTTTGACCAGCGCCGGTTTCTGGCTTGGGCCTGTTGTGGGAGGCTTGCTGGCCAGCTTCGCCCCCGGTCCGGCGATCATGCCCTACGCGCTGCACATCGCCTTGTGCATCCCGTTGCTTTGCATCGTGGCCAGGCTGCCCGAGACCCGCTCCGGCGGTACCACCCGGGGCACACTGGCCTCCCATCCGGCCCCGCACCCCGGGGCACGCAAGCGATTCGGGCTGGTGGTGGCGCCGGCCGCACCATGGGTGTTCGCGGCGGGCACCACGGGCTTTGCGGTTGTGCCGGCGGTTATCCCCGGGTTGGGAGAGGGACGGCTCGCGTACGCCACCGCAGCAGTGGCCATCACCCTGGGCTTCAGCGTGCTGATCCAGCCGCTGGCACGACGGCTGGACACCGTCCGCAATGCACGCTCGATGCTGACCGGGACGCTCGCTGCGTTCCTGGGACTGGCGGTCTTGCTCGTCGCGATCCTTGCCGCCAGTCCCGCACTGGGCCTGGTCGCCTCCGCCATCCTGGGCTCTTCCAACGGACTGCTCATGGTCGGTGGGCTCCTGGAGATCCAGCGACTGGCCGCGGCACACGAGCTGGGTAAACTCACGGGGTTCTTTTACACGCTGGCGTATGTGGGGTTCCTGGCCCCCACGGTGGTTGCCTTCGCTGCGCAGTGGGTCAATACGGCCTGGATCATGTCCGGATTGTTGTTGTTGTGCTTGGTGTCGATCGCGTTCATCGGGGCGAACTCCCGCAAGCACTTGCCGCAGGCGCTCGAGCGGGTCGATGCCGTTGCGGCGGAAGCGGGCCAAGTGCCAAAGGCGCGCTAGCCCGGGCGGGGGATCGGCCTGCGAACCGATGGCACATTCCATGTCCTGGACCCCGGTCTTCACTGCCGTGAGGGGGCTGGACAGGGGAAGCAGAACAACGTTGCGGCATCGTTGCGGGACACCGCGCCCAATGCCGCGTCGGCACCATGACCCGCCCTGCGGTTTATGCCGTGGGGTCCGTCGCCACACGCAATTGCACCCACAATGCCAGCTGCTCGTCGCCGGTTGAAAAGTCCAGTCCGAACAATTCGGTGGCGCGCTTGATCCGGTAGCGCAGGGTGTTGGGGTGCAAGTTCAATGCGCGGGCAGCCGCCGCCACGTCGCCCGTGGCGGCAAAATAGGCACACAGGCTCGACCTGTATTCGGTTCCGGAAGCGGCGTCGTTCTTCAGCAGCTCCCGTACGCCCGGATGCACCAGCCGAGGCCGGGACCGCAGCACGCTCTCCAATTGGTCCAGGAGCAACGCCGCGTTCACATCCTTGGTACCCACCACGCGGCCGGTGCCTTGGCGGGGGCCGCGGCCTTCGAGCACCCGCACCACGTCCTCGAGTTCCCTGCGCAGATCGGCCAGACCCAAGGCGCTGCCCTCCACCGAGCTCACGGCAACATCCACCAGGCATCCCAGGCGCGCGGCAAGGGCGGCGGCGGCTCCGCCGGCCAGGCGCATGGCGGCTGGTTCGGAACCAATCGCCGGGACCAGGACGTAGACCATGCTCCCGGATTCAACCGCGGAGACATTGGGGTGGAAGATCGAGCAGTATTGCTCGGCGGCCAATGCCAGCTGGCGGGTCAACGGCAATGCGTTGCCGGGCACTTGGCCAGCGGGCAGTGGGGCAAACATGAAGCCCAGCAGAACCGGGGACATGCCCTCCATGAGGCCGAAGCGTGCCGAGGTCGCCGGATCGGAACCGTGGCCTTCCAGCGCCGATCGCAGCCATTCGGTGCGCACCTGGCGTTCCAGGTCCACGGCGTTTTGTGAGCGCAGGATGTGGATGGCCGCCAGGCGTGCAACTTCCAGGATGGCGGCCTCCCCGTCGGGGCCCAGCGGGGCCTGGTCCTCGATCACCCAAATCGAGCCGAGCATTTGCCGCCCGGCGCGCACCGGCGCCGCGCAGCGGGGCAATTCCCCGTCGCTTGGATCATAGGGAAAGTGGACCACCGAATCGGTGAGCATCACGGCCCGGTACTGGGCGGTGTTCTTTTCCATTTCCGGCACCTGCCGGGCCAAGATCCCGTTGCGGCGCAGCGGGTCGACAGTATGCCGCTCGAGGTTCGAATAGGCGAGGATGTTCTGGTCCAGGTCCTCGATGGCCACCGCGCCATCGGTGGCCGTGGCCAACGCGTTGGCGAGCACAAACAGGTCCTCGCCGTGTGAACTGGCGGCGTTGCTGCCCGTAGGCCGGCCGCTGGTCACCGCGGCGATGAGGTTGTCCAGGTGCAGCCACGGGACCTGGTCGTCCACGACCAGCACGGGCAGGGCCGCCGTGGCCAGCTGCGCCGCATCGGGTGCCGTCCCGCGGCGCTTGAGCACCACCGCGCCGAACCCGTGCTCGGCCGCCCGCGCAATCAGGACGTCCAGGTCCTCGTGGGTCGGTGCCATGCCGACCAGCAGCAGGATCCCGCCGGGGGTATCCGGCAGCGGATCCAAGTGGTCGTGGATCACCGGGACGGAAATCGAAGCATCCAGGCCCCGTGTTCCGGTCAGCGGGGTCAGCAGCGGGGCGCCCAGGCTCTCCAGGAGCCCGGCCAGCGTCAGCGGTCGTCCGGTGCTGTTCAATGAAGTCCGTTCTTTGCGTGCCGCCCACGTCTTTAGCCGACGCGACAATAAATCGGCAAGAAGCTTGGTTCGATCTACGAATAATTTTGGTGAGGCCAATCCTACAGTTGACGCAGGTCACATTCACACCCGGTTGCTGCTCTTGATACCAACCGACAGGCACAAAGGAAATCGGCACATCACCATGACAGTCACCCAGCAAATGCACCACCCGGACCTCAACTTGTTGATGGACATCCTTCCGGAGGAATCCGCCGTTTCCGACACCGGAGAATTGTCCATCGGCGGGGTGCCGGTGGGCGAGCTGGCCCGCCAATACGGGACACCTGCCTACATCATGGACGAGACCGGGCTGCGCCGGCAGATCCGCCGCTTCGTGAAGGGCCTGAAGTCCAGGCGTCCCAATTCCGAGGTGCTCTTCGCCTCCAAGTCGCTGCCGTGCGTTGCCATGTATGCGATAGCGCAGGCCGAGGGGCTCAGCGTGGACGTTGCAGGGGGCGGGGAACTCATGATGGCGCTGACCGCCGGGGTCAGCCCCGCGAACATCTACCTGCACGGCAACGCCAAGTCCGACCACGAAATCCAGATGGCGCTGGCGGCTGGCATCCGCGCCATCATCGTGGACAACTTCAACGACCTGGACCGGCTCGAGGCCATGGCAAGCAAGGAACAAAAAGTCTTGCTGCGCATGATCCCCGGGATCACCCCGGCTACCCACGCCTCGCAGGTCACCGGCGGTAACGACTCCAAATTCGGGCTTCCCCCCGCCGACATAACCCGCGCGATCGAGCGCATCGCCAAACATCCGCTGCTGCACTTCGAAGGCATCCACGTCCACATCGGCTCCCAGGTGCTGGAAACCGAGCCCTTTGCCCGGGCGGTGCAATCCGTTGCCGAGTTCGGCACCTTCGACACCTACGACGTCGGCGGGGGACTTGGCGTGAAATACACCTACGGTGAAATCGCCCCGAGCGTCGAGGACTACCTGGACACACTGACCGAGGCCGCCGCCCGGCTGCTGCCCGCCGAGGCCAAGCTCATCATCGAGCCAGGGCGCTCGCTCGTGGCCCGCGCCGGCATCACGCTGTATTCGGTCAACACCGTCAAGACCACGGGCAAGACCTTCGTCGCGATCAACGGGGGCATGGCCGACAACATCGACATCGCCCTCACCGGACAGCGCTACGAGGCCCTGATGGCCACCAAGATCGGCGCCGAACCCACCGTGGTCGCCGACGTCGTGGGGCGCCAATGCGAATCGGGCGACCTCATGTGCGCGGACGTCCCGCTGGCGGACCCGCAGGTCGGGGACCTGGTGGCCATGCCGGCTACCGGGGCCTACGCCTACACGCTGGCCAACAACTACAACGGTGCCTGCAAGCCGCCGGTCATCTTCTGCGCCAACGGGTCCTCCACGCTCGCAGTCGCCCGGGAAACCTACGAAGACCTGTTGCGCACCCAACAACCTGCCCTGCAGCGTCGCTGGTAAGCCTGCCGCGGCCAACCGTCCATTCCTTCCCTCTCGCATCCCACTCCCAAAGGAAACCGAATCGCCATGAACATCACCGCGCACAACCGCCGTCCCGGGTTGGCATTGCTTTCCACCGCCGCATTGGCCATGGGCCTGGCCCTGACCGGCTGTGCCACGGACGAACCCGTGGCCGCCGGAACCCCGGCACCTGAGGTCAGCGTCGAAGTCGACTCCGAAGCCGCGGCCGCACTGCCCGCGAAGTACAAGGACGCCGGGGCCATCAACGTGGCTGCCGACATGCCCAACCCACCCATGGAGATGCTGGACGAGAACAACAACCCCACCGGCCTCGACTACGACCTGTCGCAGGCCATGGGCGGAAAGCTCGGAGTGAAGTTCAACTTCCAGCAGCAGGCCTTCGACACCGCCATCCCGTCCCTGCAGGCGGGCAAGCACGACATCATCTTTGCGGGCATGAACGACACCGCCGGACGCCAGAAGGTGCTGAACTTCGTGGACTATTTCCACGCCGGGTTCAAGATCCTGGTCAATGCCTCAAACCCCGAGGGGATCGGATCCATCATCGACCTGTGCGGCAAGCCGGTAGCCGTCCAAAAGGCCACCGTGCAGGTCGAATACCTGGTTTCCTACGCCCAGAAGTGCTCCGACGCCGGCAAGCCGCCGATCGAGCTGGTGCAGCTTCCCACCGAACTTGACGCCCAAACCGCCGTGCGCTCGGGCAAGGCCGTCGCCGACGTCGTCGACGCCTCGGTCGCGGCCTACGCCGCCGCCACCGCGGGGGACGGAAAGCTCTTCGAACTGGTCAAGGACCCCGCGTTCCCCAACGGCTACAACCCCGTCTACACCGGCATCGGGCTGCTGAAGGAAAACCAGGACCTCACCGAGGCGCTGCACCTGGCGCTGCAGTCATTGATCGAGGACGGCACCTACACCAGGCTCATGGAAAAGTACGACCTGGCCGACTTCGCCGTGACCGAGGCCGGTGTCAACAATGGCGGGAAATAGCACCGCGCTACGGCAGCCCGCAGCGGCACACCCGGAGGCGGGGGAACCCGGCGCACACGACATCGTGGCCGTCCCGCTGCGCCACCCCGGCCGCTGGGTCCTGGCCTCCCTCATCCTGCTGGCCCTTCTCGGCGTGGCAACCTCGCTGTGGCGCAACCCCAACATCGACCACCCCACGATCGCCAAGTACCTCTTCAGCGACCGGATAGTGGCTGGCGCGGTACTCACGGTGGCCCTGACCATCCTGACCATGGTCCTGTCCACCATCCTGGGCATCGTGCTGGCACTCATGCGGCTCTCGGCCAACCCGGTGCTCAACTCCGTCGCCTGGCTGTATGTCTGGATCTTCCGGGGCACGCCGCTGCTGGTGCAAATCGTGTTCTGGGGCTACCTCGGACTGCTTTACAAGCAGTTGTCCCTGGGCGTTCCCTTCACCGACTTCACGGTCTTCACCGTGGACACCAACGCGTTGATCCCGGCGTTCGTGGCCGGCGTGATCGCCCTGACCACCAACCAAGCCGCCTACACCGCGGAGATTGTTCGCGCCGGCATGCTCTCGGTCGACCAAGGGCAGAAGGAGGCCTGCTACTCCCTGGGTATGACCCCGCTGTTCACGCTGTTCAAGGTGGAACTGCCGCAGGCCATGCGGGTCATCATCCCGCCCATGGGCAATGAGACGATTTCCATGCTCAAGGACACGGCGCTGCTTTCGCTGATTGCCGTGGCGGAGCTCTACACCGTGGCAGCCCGCATCTCCTCGCAGAACCTGCACCAGGTGGAACTGCTGATCGTGGTCAGCATCTGGTACCTGGCGCTGACCTCCATCTTGTCGGTTCCGCAGTACTACCTCGAGCGCCACTACGGTCGGGGGAGCCGGACCCTGGGGCCCACACCCATCGGCAGGGCAGTGGCCCTGGCCAACCGCGTACGCCGCAGCAAGTAAGGAAGCAGAACAATGAACCCCGTCCTTGAATCCCCGTCCCCGGTACGCACCGAGGAAACCCGCAGACCGCTCGTCCAGGCGCAGGGAGTGCGCAAGAGCTACGGCCCGATCCAGGTGCTCAAGGGCATCGACCTGCAGGTCGACGCCGGGCAGGTCATGTGCCTGCTCGGGCCCTCCGGTTCCGGGAAGTCCACCTTCCTGCGTTGCATCAACCACCTTGAGCGCATCGACGGCGGGCGGATCAACTTCGACGGCGAACTCATCGGCTACGCCCAGCGCAACGGCAAGCTCCACGAGATGAAGCCGCGCGAGGTCGCGCGGCAACGCCGCGGCATCGGCATGGTCTTCCAGCGCTTCAACCTCTTCCCGCACCTGACCGCGCTGGAGAACATCATCGCCGCACCCATCGGCATCAGGAAGGTTCCCAAGGCGCAGGCCGTCGCCCAGGCCCATACGCTGCTCGAGCAGGTCGGTCTGGGCGACAAGGCCGGGCTGCACCCTGCCAAGCTCTCCGGAGGGCAGCAGCAGCGCGTGGCCATTGCACGTGCGCTGGCCATGGAACCCAAGCTGATGCTCTTTGACGAGCCGACCAGTGCCCTGGACCCGGAGCTGGTGGGCGATGTGCTGGACGTGATGCAGAAGCTGGCCGCCAGCGGCATGACCATGATCGTGGTGACCCACGAAATCGGGTTCGCCCGCAACGTTGCCGACGAGGTGGTGTTCATGGACGGCGGCGTCGTGGTCGAATCGGGTGCACCCGCCAAGGTGCTGGGCAACCCCAGCCACGAACGAACCAGGGCCTTTCTGGAGAACGTGATCTAGCGGAGCCCTTTCTTGGCTCCGGGCACCGTCCGCGCGGTCGTGAGCGTCGACTGGCGTTCAGCGGCCGTTCGGTTTCGCCTGTTAGGGTTCCAAGGGTTGTTCCAAACGCTGGGAGTTTATGTTGCAGAAGAAGTGGATCATTTCCATGTCCCTGATCGCCTCGTTGGCGTTCATGACCGGGTGCAGTGCCGCGGAGGAACCGGGAGCCGCCCCCGAGGCCAGCGCCTCGGCCCCTGAAGCGGCGCCATCGGACGCCGCGGCACCGAAGCCGGATGTTTCCGGAATCCCGGAGGTCATTGCCGAAGTCAACGGCGAGAAGATCACCAACGCCGACTTCGTCCGTATCTACGAAGGCCAGTTCCCCCAGATGGTGCAGCAGGCGCAAGCCTCGGGCCAGGAGCTTGACCAAGGGCAATTGCGCAAGCAGACCGCCGAGGGCCTGGTGAACACCGAGCTGCTGATCCAGCAGGCGAAAAAGAAGAAGATCTTCGCGACATCCAAGGACCTTGACCAGGCGCTTGGCGACGTGGCGAAGACCAATGACATGAGCGCCAAGGATTTCCTGGCGACCATGGACAAGCAGGGGTTGAACGAAGACGTGGTTCGCGCCCAATTGAAGACCCAGCTCGAGGTCGGGCGGCTGATCTCCAAGGAAGTCGGAGATTTCACGCCCACCGACAAGGAACTCAAGGATGCCTACCAGGTCGTCCTCGAACAGTACAAGGGCCAGGCCACTGCCGGCGCGGAGGCACCCGAGGCACCCACCTTCAAGAAGATGAAACCCGAGCTCGAACAGCAGCTCAAGCTCCAAAAGGAAGGTGCCGCGGTCAAGGGCTACGTCGCGGAGCTGCGCAAGGACGCCAAGGTCACCATGAACATGTAGGCCGGGCCCGGCCGGTGGCGTGAGTCAGTTCCCTTCGGAATCGCCCAGGTGCGCCAGCAACTCCGCTTCTGCGCGGTCAAGGTAGCCGCGCAACGAAGCGGCTGCCTCTTCGCGCTTCCCGTTGGCCAGCAGCAGAACGAGGCCGGCATTGAGTTCCACGTAGTGCGAGTGGAAATCGGGGGCATCTCCCATGGCATGGAAAACCAGGCGCATCTGCGCCAGGACCTTGGTCATGAGTTCCTGCAGGTGTTGGCTGCCGGTGGCCCGAACCAGCTCCTCATGGAAGCACTGGTTGGCGTCCGCCATGCTGGAAATGTCCCCGGCCGCCAGGGCCTTGCGCGCATCCACGATGATCGCGGCCAGCGCCTCGACATTCAGGTTGGGCCCCCACAGGGCGGCCGCGGGTTCGATCATCCGGCGCACCCCGTAGATCTCCCGCACGCCTGCTGGGCCCGGGGAGGCGACAAAGACGCCGCGGTTGGGGATCCGGGTGATGACCAGTTCGTGGTCAAGGACCGCGAAGGCCTCGCGCAGGGTGTTGCGGGAAACCCCCAGCGCATCGGAGAGCGCCTGCTCGGAAAGCTTGGAGCCCGGAAGTAGCTGCCCCTCGGCAATCCGTGAGCGCAGCACCGCGGCAACCCACGCGCCGGTGTGGGCGTGGGTTGACCCCTCGGCCAGGGGGAGTGCTGAAATCATGGCGTTCACTGGCATCCTTCCAATCTAATCCAGGCCTGGCGCGGAACTGCCAAGCGTTAAGCGATGGCCCCGAGTGCTTCGCCGCGGGCAATTGCGGTTCCCGGCTCCTGGGTGCCGCGGGTGAAGGTCCCGGCCCGGTGGGCGGTGATGGTCGATTCCATCTTCATGGCCTCCAGTACCGCCACCGTGTCGCCCTCGGCCACGGCGGCACCGTCGTCGAGCACCCACTTGACCAGGTTTCCGTTCATCGGGGCCGACAGCGTTGCTGCATCAGCTGCCGCAGCCACGTTGTCGGCTGCCACCTCCAGGGCGGCGCCGTTGCCGCCGTTGCGGATGGCATCGACCAGGGACGCGGGAAGGCCGATGTCCATGGCCTTGCCGTCGACCTCGATGGTCAGGGTCTCGCGCCCGGCGTTCGGCTCGGCCGCTGCGATTTCCGGGGAAGCTGCGAGCTCCTCGGCGAACTCGGATTCGATCCAGGTGGTGTAGACCCCGTAGCGCCCGTCATTGGTGAAGTCGGTGTTGCGGACCACCGCGCGGTGGAAGGGCAGCACGGACGGGACACCGGAGATGACCATTTCATCCAGCGCCACCTTGGCGCGGCGCAGCGCCTGGGCGCGGGTGGCGCCGGTGACGATGAGCTTGGCCATCAGGGAGTCGTAGTGCGAGGGGATCACCGAGTTGGTGCGCACCCCCGAGTCCACGCGCACGCCCGAGCCGGTCGGGGCCTCGAAGGAGGTGATGCGGCCGGGGCCGGGCAGGAATCCGCGGGCAGGGTCCTCGGCGTTGAGGCGGAACTCGAAGGAGTGGCCGGTGGGAGTCGGGTCCTCGGTGAGGCTGATGGCCTGCCCGGCGGCGATCCGGAACTGTTCGGCCACCAGGTCCACGCCGGTGGTTTCCTCGGTGATGGGGTGCTCGACCTGCAGCCGGGTGTTGACTTCGAGGAAGGAGATCAGCCCGTCGGGGGCGACCAGGTACTCGACGGTTCCGGCACCGTGGTAGCCGGCCTCGCGGCAGATGGCCTTGGCCGAGGAGTGGATGGAGGCACGCTGTTCATCGCTCAGGAACGGGGCCGGGGCCTCCTCCACGAGCTTCTGGTTGCGCCGCTGCAGCGAGCAGTCGCGGGTGCCAACCACCACGACATTGCCGTGGGTGTCGGCCAGGACCTGGGCCTCGACGTGGCGCGGCCGCTCCAGGAAGCGCTCCACGAAGCACTCGCCGCGGCCAAAGGCCACGGTTGCCTCGCGCACGGCAGATTCGAAGGCGTCGTCGATTTCCTCGAAGGTGCGCACGATCTTGATGCCGCGCCCGCCGCCGCCGAAGGCCGCCTTGATGGCCACCGGAAGGCCGAACTCCTGCGCGAAGGCGCGCACCTCGGCCCCGGATTCCACCGGCCCGTCGGTGCCCGGCACCAGCGGTGCGCCGGCTCGCACGGCGATCTCACGCGCCGTGACCTTGTTGCCCAGCGCGCGGATGGACTCGGGGGAGGGGCCAATCCAGGTCAGCCCGGCGTCCATGACCCCCTGGGCGAAGTCGGCGTTTTCGGAGAGGAAGCCGTAGCCGGGGTGCACCGCATCGGCGCCGGAGCGGGCGGCGATGTCCAGGATCTTGCCCATGTCCAGGTAGGTTTCGGCGCCCGTGGAACCGTTCAGGGCCCACGCCTCGTCGGCGCGGCGCACATGCAGCGCATCGGCATCCGGGTCGGAGTACACGGCCACGGACACCAGCGAGGCGTCCGAGCAGGCCCGGGCGATGCGGACGGCGATTTCCCCGCGGTTGGCGATCAGGACTTTCTTCATGGGGTGGTTCCTTCGTGGCTGGAGGCGCCGGCGGCACGGGGCGCATGCGGGTTGTGGGTGAGCGGGTCGACGAGTTCGAAGCGCAAGTGCGCCCCGGGGGACAGTTGGGCCGCTGCCGGCAGGTCCTCGGCAATGACCCCGGCGATGACCGGGTAGCCGCCGGTGACCGGGTGGTCGGCCAGGAAGAGCACGGGCAGTCCGGACGGGGGCACTTGCAGGGCGCCGACGGCAACACCCTCGGAGGCCAGTTCCCCGGTGCGGATCCGCTCCAGGGGGGAAGAGCCGGCCGGTGCGGCCAGGCGGACGCCGACCCGGTTGGACTCGGCCGAGACGCTCCAGGTCTGCTGGGTCAGCTGGCGCATGCCGGCCGGACCGAACCAGTCATCGCGGGGCCCTTTGCTGATCCGCAGCGTGTAGACGCCGTGTTCATCGGGCACCGGAAGCGTGGAGGGCTCCGGGTTGCCGACCACGTGGGATCCGTGGACGGCGCCCACGGGCAGCAGGGTGCCGGGGGCGAGCGGGGCCGGGCCGATCCCGGACATGGAGTCGGTGGAGCGCGAGCCGAGGACCGGGGCGACGTCGATGCCGCCGCGCACGCCCAGGTAGCTGCGCAGCCCGGACCCTGTAGGGAGAAGGGTGAGGGTTTCCCCGTCGAGCAGGGCGAAGGGCGCGTTCATCTCGGCCGTCCGCTCATCCTTGTGGAATTCGTCCTCCTTCAAGGGGGTGATCAGCAGCTCTGCGTCTGCCCCGGTGACGGCCAGGACCGTGTCTCCGCGGGCGCGCAGGACCAGGGATCCCAGGAGGTTCTCGATGACCGCGGCATCAGCCGCGTTGCCCACCAGTCGGTTCGCGGCGCGGGCGGAGGAGGTGTCGGCGGCACCGGCGGAGGAGACCCCGAGATTGCCCAGACCCGGGCGGCCCAGGTCCTGGATGAGGGATTGCAGCCCGGGATCCAGGATTTCCAGGTGCCCGGCGGCGGTTTTCGGTGCCGGGTGGGCGGGTGACGCAGCGGTGTGGGAGCTGAGCTTCAGCGAGGTGCGCGAGGCGGTGAATTGCACGCGGTCCTGCGGGCGGATCAGCGCGGGGTTCTCCCTCTCGAGGTCCCAGAGCACCGCGTCGGTGTGTCCGATCAACTGCCAGCCGCCGGGGGACTGCCGGGGGTAAACGGCAGAGTAGTCCCCGGCCAGGGCCACGGCACCGGCGGGCACGACCTTGCGCGGGGTGTCGCGGCGGGGCACGTTCAGGGCGCGGTTCTCGCCCAGCAGGTAGGCAAAGCCGGGGGCGAATCCGCCAAATGCGGCGCGCCAGATCTGGTGCGAGTGGGCGTTGATGACCGATTCGACACTGAGCCCGGTGAGCTTGGCGACCTCGGCCAGGTCCTCTCCGTCGTAGTGCACATCGACGGTGACCAGGGAGCCGGTGTTTGCCGGCGCCGTGCCCAGTTCGAGGGCGGGAACGGCTGCGGCGATTTTCCGGGCGTTGGCCCAGGAATCGGCCTTGATGAAGATGGTGGTGGCAGCGGCCAACACGTCAAGCTGTCCGGGCAGCGGGGAGGCTTCCAGCAGGGCACCGAGGGCCAGGACCGAATCGAGGTCGGAGAGCTCGACGAGCACCGAGCGCGTGCCGGCAAAGCGCGTCGCTGTCACGCTCATGCGAAGCTCTTGATGGACACGCCGGCGGACTCGAGTCCCGAACGCACCGCCGCAGCCATGGCGACGGCGCCGGCGGTGTCGCCATGCACGCAGATGCTCTCGGCGTTCATGGGAATGACGCTGCCGTCGACGGCGAGGATGGTTCCCTCGGTGGCCAGGCGGATCATGTTGGCGGTGACTTGGGCGGGGTCGTGCAGCACGGCGTTTGCCTCGCGGCGGGAGACCAGGGTGCCGTCGGGGTTGTAGTTCCTGTCGGCGAAGGCCTCCGCGACCGGGCGCAGCCCCGCGGCCTCGGCCTTGGCCAGGGCGACGGAGCCGGGCAGCAACAGCACCGGCAGCTCCGAGCCGAAGGCACGGATGGCGTCGACGACGGCCTGGGCGTGGGCCTCGTGGTGCACGATGGTGTTGTAGAGGGCGCCGTGCGGCTTGACGTACTTGATGGTGGAGCCGGCGGCGCGGGCCAGGGCCTCCAGTGCGCCGAGCTGGTAGAGCACGTCATCGGCCAGCTCGGTGGGGGAGCAGTCCAGGAAGCGGCGGCCAAAGCCGGCCAGGTCCCGGTAGCCCACGTGCGCTCCGATGGTGACGCCTGCGGCCACGGCGTCGCGGCAGGTCGCCGCGATGCCGCTGGGGTCCCCGGCGTGGAATCCGCAGGCAACATTCGCCGAGGATACGGAGGTGAAGATGGCGGCGTCGTCGCCCATCACCCAGTTGCCGAAGGATTCTCCGACGTCGGAATTCAGGTCGATGTAAGGCATTTGTGACCCCCGTCTCGTGTTGTGGTTACTACAAGGATGCACTATGAGCGCGGATTGTTCAACAATCTTTCGTGACATGTTTTCCGTGCGCCGTTGGCGGGCCGCGCGATTCGCCGTGGCACATCGGCTCGTCCCGCGCCTAGGATGGGGAAACACAGGGCGTGATGCCGCAAAGTGGCGTCGCACTGACCAAGGGATGTGGGACATGAGATTCATTTTCGAAGTCGACATGGGCACCGAGGCGATGGAGCTGGACCCCGAGGCCGAGATCGCCCGGGCCCTGCGCTACTGGGCCGGAAACCTCAAGAACTACCCCATGGAGCCCGGCACCGGGGAGAGCATCTTCGACAGCGAATACAAGTCTGCCGGAAGCTGGGCCATCGTCGACGACTGATCCGCAACGCACCCCTGCCCGGCGCGCCCCGCCGCGAGCGGCCGAAGGGCTGTCAGACTTGCACTCGTGGATATCCAAATCATCACCTCCGTCGTTGCCGGCCTATTGTTAACCGTCGCCGTGGTGGGAACCATCGTCCCTGTGCTTCCGGGGAGCCTGCTCGCCATCGGCACGTTGCTGGCCTGGGGCTGGATCCTGGGCAGCCCCGCCGCCTGGTGGTGCGCCGGGATCGGCATGGCCCTTGCGCTCGCCGGCTGGAGCGCCTCGACGGTGCTGACGGGCAGAAACCTGCAGCAGCAGAAGATCCCGCGCGGTTCCATTACCCTGGGGGTAGTGCTGGCGGTGGTGGGCATGTTCTTGATCCCCGTGCTTGGGCTGTTCATCGGCTTCGCCGTGGGGTTGGTGCTGGGGGAGTTCAGGCGGCGCAAGGATTTCCCTGCTGCACTGCGCGCCTCGGGCTCGGCACTCAAGGCCATGGGTGTGGGCGTCCTGGTTGAATTCGGTTGCGCGGCCCTGGCGGCGTCGGTGTGGATGATCGGCGTGATCACGCACTTTGCCACTCGCTGAGTCGCCAATGTGCGCGCCGCCACGGGAAGGTGGCGGTCCAGGCCACAGACCCCTGTGAGCTTGCCAACCGAAAGTGCTTAATAGCGCATTTCCCTAAAAATCGCACGTAATCTCAATGTTGTAACGATTGGGTTTTGCGGGTGTCGGCTTCCCCGCTTGGAGATTTTAAAGGGGTAGGCAATGCGGTTGGCGCGTCGAACAATGCCACTTGGCGAAGACATTCTGTTGGCCCGTCACGGGTCCAACATTGCCGAAATGACCCAGGACCGCAAGAACAACCTGACCCGGGCCCGCCTGGTCGACGGCAGCATCGACACGGCCTCGAACTTCCTGGTGAGCCTCAACGCGATGGCGGCGGTCACCCCCGCGGAACGCTTCAGCAAGGTGGCCGGCGACTACTCTGCCGACCGCCTGTCGGTCAGCCGTTCGGAAATCCGCTTCATGGCCAAGCTCTCGGCGGCCTGGGGCGCCGCTTCCCTCGCCTTCATCGGTGGCATGAGCTGGGTCATCTACAACTACGGCGATCCCGCAATGCTCATGCAGGTCATGGGCACCTCGCTCTAGGCGCCACTGCACTTTTGATAAGCCGCCTCGTCGGGCCGCACCCCTTGGGGGCGCTCCGGCTGGGCGGTTTTTGCATGCCCCCCGGGGGTTTCGCCGGCCCAGCGCTTCCGGAAAGAAAAGCGTCAAATGATCCAGCCAATGAGCAACACTGCGCCGAGGGAAATCCACAGCCGGGCGTTCAGATCCAGGAACAACAATTCGATGCGGACCCGCTGGCGGTTTTGCAGGATGAAGATCATCTCTAGCACCGCACCGAGGATGGCAATCCAGTCCTCGGCTGAGAACCGCGAGAAGAATCGCGGGACCGGGTTTTTGGTGCAACTGGGGGGTTTCGCTCATGACAACGGGGTAGTCGAATCCCGCAGCCCGACGCGTGGGCGACTGCGTTGGCTCCTTGCAGCCACCCGGAGTGATTCGACGGCGATGCGGCCGGCGGCATGCCGGGACAGGAGCGTGACGCGTAGGTGCCTTTCACCTGCCAAGAATCGACGGCCGGATGATGGGAGATCCTGCCTCCCCGCCATCCGGCCGTCGCCTGGAGCACCTGCGGCTGTTTGCCGCTATTTCCTGACGGCCAGCTGCGGGTAGACGGATTCCAAGGGGGCGCTGAGGGCCGCCTTGAGCTGAACCGACGTCTGGTCCGCGAGGATCTCGTGCTCGCCGGCTTCGAGTGCGTCAAAGACCAAAGCCACCAGGTCTGCCGGGTCCACCTTCGGCTCGGTGGTGTGTGCGGCCATTGCGGTGTCCACGTATCCGACGTGCACGCCGAGGACCTGGACTCCCGCCGGAGCAAGTTCCAGGCGCAGGGAATTGGTCGCCGACCACAGGGCCGCCTTCGTCGCGGAGTAGATTCCCGCCACTGCCCACCAGGCCAAGGCCGAGTGGATGTCGATGATCGCCGCGTTGTCCCTGGCGGACAGGACCGGGGCGAAGGCGCGGGCGAGGAAAAGCGGGCCCAGGAAGTTGGTCTCAACGTTCCGGCGAATCTCCTCATCGGTGTGGGCAAGGATGCCCGGGGTGGAGACCGAGGCGCCGGCGTTGTTGATCAGTACCGTCACGTCCTGGGCGGCCGCCAGTGCCGTCTGGATCGATGCAGGATCGGTGACGTCGAGGGCGAGTGGCACAATCCGATCGTCGTCCCACTGCCGTGGGGTGCGGGCGGAGGCGTAGACCTTTGCCGCTCCACGGGCCAGGGCATCGTTTACGAAGTGGGTGCCGATACCGCCGTTCGCCCCGGTGACGAGGACCACGGCTCCGTTCAATGAGGTCATGGTGAGATTCCTTTTCTTGTTGCGTCAGGGTTGCGCAGTCGCGCTTTCCCGGGAGGGTGGTGGGGTCAGGATTGGTTGAGTGCTGGATAATCGGTGTATCCGGCGGCGCCACCGCCATAGATGGTCGTTGGCATGATCTCGTTCAGCGTTGCGTCGGTGCGCAGGCGCTCAACGATGTCGGGGTTGGCCAGGGCGAGGCGGCCCAGCGGGGCCAGATCGGAGAGACCTGCGTCGATGTCGGAGGCGATCTGTTCCCGCTCGCGCCCGTAGCGCAGGACCAGCAGGGCGCTTGGCCACAGCTCACGGAACGAACGCAGCAATTCGTCGTCACCCAGATGGTGCACGTGCAGGTACGCCAGGTTCAGCTTCGCGAGTTCACCGACGAGATACCGGTATTGGGTGCGCACCGCCTCGGTGTCACCCTCGTTGAGCCCGCCCAGCGGGAAGGCGGGGGAGATGCGGATGCCCGTACGGTCGGCTCCAATCTCCTCGGCCACGGCGCGGGCAACCTCGATGGCAAAGCGAGCGCGGTTTTCCACCGATCCGCCGTAGGCGTCGGTGCGTTGGTTGGCGTTCGGGGACAGGAACTGGTGCAGGAGGTAGCCGTTGGCACCATGGATCTCCACACCGTCGGCCCCGGCCTCGATCGCCGAGGCCGCCGCGTGGCGGAACTCCCCGATGACCTCACCGATCTCCCCACTGCGCAGCTCGCGCGGGACCGGGACCTGCTGGGGGCCGGTGGGAGTGAAGATCGCATCGTCCGGGGCAATTGCCGACGGGGCCACAGCCGCCCGACGGTGCGCGGTGTTGTCCGGATGCGATATCCGGCCCGCGTGCATCAGCTGGATGAAGACGTGCCCACCGCGCTCGTGCACTTCATCGGTGACCTTGCGCCACCCTTCAACCTGCGCGGGGGTGTAGATGCCCGGTGTGTTGAAATAGCCTTGTCCGTCCTCGGACGGTTGGGTGCCCTCGGTGATCAGCAGCCCGAGGGAGGCGCGCTGTCCGTAGTACTCGGCAGCCAGATCCCCGGGGGTGCCGTCGGAGTTGGCACGATTTCGGGTCATGGGGGCCAGGGCAAGGCGGTGCGGTAACTGGATGCGGCCCAGGGTGAAGGGCCGCCACAAGGAAGATGTGGTCATGGGGTAAAAGATTCCTTTGCTGTGGAGGGTCGGGAGTGGCCGCTGTGGTTCGATCGCTATCCGATCGAACCATTTCATCGTGGGAGAATGATTCCCTAGTCGGGCTGCCAAACCCGATCGTTAGCGACTATACTCATAACTGAGTGCAGTCATAATTTATTCCGAGAGGATCACCTGATGCCAACGCCGTCCCAACACATCGGTCGGCGCGAACGGAACAAGCTGGAAAAGCTCGAGCGCATCACCGCCGCTGCCAGTGAACTGTTCGCCGAACATGGCATTGAGGACGTCACCACCCAGCAGATTGCCGACAGGGCAGACATCGGCACCGGAACGTTGTTCCTGTACGCGAAAACCAAGGGCGAATTGCTGCTGCTTGTCCAAAATGCCCACTACGCCCTCGCGCTGGAACATGGTCAGGCAGCGGCCGAGAAAATGCCGGACGTGCTCGATGCCGTGCTGGCAATTGTGACCCCAATTGTGGAATGCAACCGCGTCCAGGTCGAGAACGGGCGCACCTACCTGCGTGAGATGGTCTTCGGCGACCCGGCCGAGCCGCGTCATGCCGAGGCCTTGGGAATTGTCGCCCAGACCCAGGAAGCACTCGCCAAGATCCTTGGTCGGCACGAGCGCATCGGTGAAAGCGAAGCGACAACACTTGCAGGCGTTGTCTCCGCGGTCATGTACCTCGCGATGGCCGCCGGCATCAATGCGCAGCGGAGGACCGTTGAGGTCATCGGTGACATCAGGGCGCAGGTTTCTGCCATTCTTCCGCGCTAGGCGGCAGCCGACGCACCGAGCCCGAACAACCATCACCCGTATCGAGCAAGTGGAGATCAAACGATGTCAGCAAACCCCACGCCACCGGCGAACCGTTCGCGAACGATCCATTACCAGATCCCCGAAGCGGATAAGGCAAAGTTGTTCGAGCGGACCGGACTTGATCAGCTGCGCGCCATGGCCGAAGGGCGCATCGCGGCACCGCCGATCAGCAGCCACATCGGGTTGGAGTTCGTGACCGTCTCCGATGGGGACGTCGTGATGACGGCGCAGCCGGATGAATCGCACTACAACCCGATCGGATCCGTGCACGGGGGATTCTTCGCCACGGTGCTGGACTCGGTGTGCGGGTGTGCCGTGCACAGCACCCTGCCGGCCGGAGTGGGATACACCAGCCTGGAAATCAAGGTCTCCTTCCTGCGGCCAATCACAGCCGAAACGGGCCCTGTCACCGCGCATGGCTGGGTCACCCGACGCGGCAAGGCGGCCGCCTTCGCCGACGCGGAGATTCGGGACGGCGAAGGCCGGGTGCTGGCCACCGCCTCGAGCACCTGTCTGATCATCCACCCCAGCGGTGCTGCCCCGGGCTCCCGGTCCGGTCCGGCGATTCAATAGCGTCCAAGTATCGCCGAGTGAGCCGCAGGCAGAAGAAATTTACGGTGCTTCCCGTCCGATTCGAGGGGAAGCACCGTCATTTTAGGCGGCCAAGAATTTCGCGGCGATGGGAGCGAAATCCTGGTGGAACTGGAAGATGCCACCGTGCCCTGAGTTCGGATAGATGATCAGCTCGCTGCCCGTGATGCGACGGTGCAGGTCCTCGGACAGGACCGTGGGGACCATCCGGTCGTTGTCGCCGTTGGCAATCAGGGTGGGCTGGGTGATCGCCGAGAGATCCGATGGCTCCGAACGCCCGTACTTTTGGATCGCCTTCAACTGGGTTTGGAGTGCCTTGGTGGAGACGGCGGCATCGCGGTTGCTCGTGCGTTCCTTGAGGCGGCTGATGAACGCCTTGCCAGCCCGTTTCCCTGCGGCGTCGCGGTTGAAGAAGAGGAACTCCTTCGGGTCCGAACGCGCGAGTACAGCGCGCAGGATGTCCCGGTAGGTCACCCCCGCGACCTTGTCGATGTCCTTGCCGCCGCGTGGTCCGGTGCCGGTCAGCACCAGCCTGCGCACCATATCGGGGTGCTTGACGATCAGGTCCTGGGCGATGAATCCACCCATCGAGAAGGAGAAGACATCGATCGTCTCGAATCCGAGGGCGGTGATGAATTCATGGGCGTCGTCGGCGGCTTCCTCGAGTGTTTTGCGCACTCGCCCGGAGGATGCGCCGACGCCGAGCTGGTCGAAAGTGATGACGTGCCGATTCCGGGCAATGGGATCAACGATGCGTGGATCCCAGTTATCCAAGGTGGCGGCCAAATGCACGAAGAAGATAACTGGGATACCGCCCTTGGGGCCCAGCTCCCGGTAGGCGAAGGTTTCCTCGCCAACGGTGATGCTCTTGGTAGGGGCCATGGCATAGGAACCGATGACGGGATCCACCCCGTTGTTGGGGTTCATGGTGGGTCTCCTTGATGAAGATGTTGAGAGTGGTGGAGATGAATGCCGGTCCCTTATCCGGATCGGTGGTGCTCAGTCGTTGACGACGACGATTTTCCCGCGTACTCCGCCCTTGGAAAGCGCCTGAACCGCCTGCGGCGTCTGCGCGAAGGGGAAGGTCGCACCCACGATCGGGCGCAGGGTGCCGTCGTCGATGAGCGCGGAAATCTTGCGCAGTTGTTGACCGCTAGGGTGCATGAACAAGAATTCATAGGACACGCGGAGCTTCCTGGCCTGTCGGCGGATCTTGCTGCTGAGTCCCGTGACGGCCAGTCGCAGCAGGGGGTTCAGCCCCGCATCCTTAGCAAACGCTGGATCCGGAGGACCGGAAATCCCGATCGCCTTTCCTCCGGGCTTCAGGATCCGCAGCGACTTTTCCAGGTTCTCGCCACCCAGGGAATCAAGGACCAGATCGTAGCCGGAAAGCTCCTTCTCGAAGTCCTGGCTTCGGTAATCAACCACTTCGTCGGCACCCAGGGAGCGAACGAAGTCGGCATTGGCGGCCGAGGCCGTGGTGGCAACATGGGCGCCGAGGTGCTTGGCCAGCTGGATCGCGATTGACCCGACACCCCCGGCACCTGCATGAATCAGCACCCTCTGGCCAGCCTTCAGCTTCCCCCTGACCACCAAGGCCTGCCAGGCGGTCAACGCCACCAGCGGGAGGGACGCTGCTTCCGCCACGGTGATGGACGTGGGTCGCAACGCCAGATCCGCCTCGGCGACTGCCACCCGTTCGGCGAACGTCCCCACATGCTCCTTGGCAACCCGAGCGTAGACTTCATCGCCAATCTTGAATGCGGTGACATTCGCGCCGATGCCGATGACGCTACCCGCCACATCGTGCCCGATCCCATGAGGCAACGAGTAGGGCAGGATCGCCTTGAACTCGCCCTCAATGATCTTCGCATCGAGCTGGTTCGCTCCGGCGGCAGCCACCTGCACAAGAACATCGTGGTCACCCACGGTGGGTTCTGGGACATCTGCCTGCTGGAGGGGTTGCTTGTACTGGCTGAACACGAACGCTTTCATGGCGCATGGGCTCCCGTCTGGGTTGGGTCGATGGGTGATGTTGATGTTGTTAGGCGTTCGGGGAACACAAGCACCCCGTGGGTGAGGATCATGTGCTTTTGAACCACGGCGCCGCGCCCGGAGCCGGGAAACATTCGCACCGAACATGTTCGGAAAAAACTTGCCGCTGCGTCGGAAACGGAAGGAGGGAACCTAGCTTCATTCCCTCCAGGGGCGATCATCGGCTCATTTGGGAGGCGGCGGCCAGCGGGCCTTGCCGTCGAGGCTTGGTCAGAGGTGCTTGGGAGTGCCCCGGAGCCTGCCGTTGACCAAGCTGGCCGCCATGTTCCCTCACACCTTGTGTAACCCGAAATCGGACAATACGATCATACTCAATTATGAGTACACTCATTTATTAAGTCAAGGGGAGACTAGCTCTCGAGCCCGAGCCGCGCTTCTAGGCGATCTCCGCCCGTTCCATGAGCCCGGCGATGATGGCCCTGAGTCCGGTCATGAAGGCGGTGTCGGCGCTGTTTCGGCCCGTCGCCCGTTGGGCCTCCAGGGCGCTTTCGAAGCTTGGCATTCTTCCGGCGTTCTTGCCCGGGTCGAAGATGTCCAGTGGCGCGGTGGCATCGAGTGCCGACCCGAAAATAAACGATTCGAGTGCCACAATGGCCGGGACGATCTCGGCCTGCTTCCAGCCGGCGCGGGTGAATCCCGCGGCGACCTTTTCGTACATTTCCTGCGTGCGCGGTGAGCCGGAGACCGGCAGGACCGCGATCAGCGGAATCAGCGGGGCGTGTCCGGCGAAGATGTCCCGATAGGTCACCGCCCATTTCTGCAGCGCCTCGTCCAAGGGCAGCGTTTCAAAGACCGAGGAATCGACCCCGTCCATCACTATTTCCTGGATCCATTGCATGAGTTCCTGCTTGGATTCCACATGGTTGTACAAGGCTGACGGCGAGACACCCAGCGACTTGGCCACCGAGGACATGGTCAGCGTGGAGTAGCCCCCGGTAACAACCAGTTTCAGTGCCGCCCGGGCAATGAGCTCCCGATCCAGCACCACCGACCGCGGCCGGCCGGCGCGGCGGCGTGACGCCCCCGGGGGAGTTGCTGGTTCCTGCTTCAAAGTCCGCTCCTGACGTGGCCTACTTCACAATACTGCACAACATGGCCTACCATGGAACCAGTCTAGTAAATGAATGTCATTCATTTAAAACCGAAAGAAGTGGAAGCCATGACAACCCTGGATCGCGACGTCGTCATCATCGGAGCCGGCCCCTCCGGCCTGACCGCAGCCTACGAACTGCGCAAGGCAGGCAAGACCGTGGCAGTGCTCGAAGCACGCGACCGCGTCGGCGGCCGCACCTGGAGCCAGGATATGGACGGCGCAACCATCGAGATCGGCGGCCAGTGGATCTCCCCGGACCAGACTGGCCTGTACTCGCTGATCGAGGAACTGGGTATCGAGACCTTCGAACGCCACAAGGACGGTGCCTCCATCTATCTGTCCGAGGACGGCACTCGCACTGTCTACACCGGAGAGGACTTCCCGGTGGCCGCGTCCACCGTGGCCGAAATGAACAAGCTCATTTCGGAAATGGACCGCCTCACCACCGAGGTCGACCCCGACGCCCCGTGGGAACACCCGCGGGCCGAGGAGCTCGACAAGATCTCCTTCCACCACTGGCTGCGGACCATCTCCGGCGACGAGGTCGCCTGCAACAACGTCGGGCTGTTCATCGCCGGCGGCATGCTGACCAAGCCCGCACACACCTTCTCCGCACTGCAGGCGCTGCTGATGTCCTCCTCCGCCGGGTCCTTCTCCAACCTCGTTGACGAGGACTTCATCCTCGACCGCCGCATCGTCGGCACCATGCAGGGGGTCTCGATCGCCGTGGCAGAGCGCCTGGGGGAGGACGTTTTCCTGAACAACCCGGTGCTGAGGCTCGACTGGTCCGAGTCGGGAGTGACCGCCCATGGCGCGGACGTGAGTGTCAACGCCAAGAAGGTCATCATTGCCGTTCCGCCGAACCTGTACTCGCGCATTTCCTACAACCCGCCGCTGCCGCGCCGCCAGCACGTGACCCACCAGCACCAGTCCATGGGCCTGGTCATCAAGGTCCACGCCGTGTATGCGACACCGTTCTGGCGCGAAGAGGGGCTCTCGGGCACCTGCTTCGGCCCGTCCGGAATCGTGCAGGAGGTCTACGACAACACCTACCACGGGGAATCCACCGGCACCCTGGTCGGGTTCATCTCCGACACCCGGGCCGACGAGATGTTCGAGCTTTCCGAGGCAGCACGCCAGGAGGCCATCCTCGCGGACATCGCCAGGTACCTGGGCCCCCAGGCCCTGGAACCGTCCGTCTTCTACCTCTCGGACTTCGCGGCCGAGGAATGGACCCGCGGCGCGTACGCCACCAGTTACGACCTGGGCGGCCTGTTCCGCTTCGGCCCCGACCAGAACAAGAACGTCGGCCCGATCTACTTCTCCTCTTCGGACTTGGCCGGCGAGGGCTACCAGCACGTCGACGGCGCGGTGCGCATGGGACGGCGCACCGCAGCCCGCATCGTCGCCGCGGTCGACGGTACGGAATACGACGGTGACTACGACGGAGTCGTCTCCAAGTTCGGCACCCTCGCGGCATCGGACGCCTAGGCACCATGCGCTATCTCGTTGGATACACCGCGGACGCCCGCGGCGCCGAGGCAATTGCCCTGGCCGCCGCGCTGGGCGGTCCCACCGCGCACCTTGACCTGGCCATCGTCTTGCCCGAGGCCACACCGTTCTCCGCGGTGTACCCGGGCGGCGACCACGGCTACTGTTCCATTCTGGCCGACAAGGTCGACCTGTGGGCGAAGGAAGCGCTCGCGCTGGTGCCCGAGGGCATCAGCGCCCGCGTAATCGCCCGCGCGGTTCCATCCCCTGCCCAGGGCTTGATGACCGTGGCGACTGAGACCGGTGCCCGGGCCATCGTGCTGGGCGGCCGCAAGCGCCACATTGCCGGCTTCTTTGCCCCGGGATCGGTGGCCAGCGCACTGCTGCACGCCTCGTCGATCCCCGTGGCCATGGGTTCCCCCGAGGCGGTTGCCTCGCTGGAGAAGGCCAACGGCCAGCTTGGCCGGATCACCGCCTTTGTGGGCACCCGCCCAGGGGCCAAGGGGGTGGTGCAGGCGGCCGCGGCCGCCGCGCACCACCAGGGACTGCCGCTCCGGGTGGTGTCCCTCGTGGCCCAGGACGATGTCGAGGCAGGCGCCGCGGACCTGGACTCCTCCATCGCCCGGGCGCGGGCAAGCGTCGCGGAGGTCGTGGCGGAACTGGGCGTCGAAGCCGAAATCTCCATCGCCTCGGGCACCGGCATCGACGACGCCATTGCCGAGTTGGGCTGGCAGGACGGGGAAATCGCCGTCGTCGGCTCGAGCCGCCTGGCGCGCAAGCGCAGGCTCTTCCTGGGCTCCACGGCCCAGCGCATGTTGCGGACCCTGCCGGTTCCGCTGGTGGTGGTTCCGAAGAACTTCAAAACGGGGCCGGCATCGTCCTAGCACCACTCACCGCATGACGGTGCGGCACTGCCCCCCCATGTCCTTGGGGACCGTGCCGCGCCGCCTGGCTGAAGGAAACCAATTATGAGCCGTGAAACAACGATCGAAACCCGTGCCGCGCAAACAGACACGTCGGGCCTGGGCAGCAAGGGCCTGTCCAAGGGCACCGTGGGTGTGCTGGGCGCCGTCGTCATCGGCATTTCGTCCATTGCCCCCGCCTACACGCTGACCGCGGCCCTGGGGCCCACGGTCGCCGAGGTCGGAACCCAGCTCCCTGCCATCTTCATTGCCGGGTTCCTGCCCATGCTCCTGGTGGCCCTGGGCTACCGCGAGCTCAACAGCGCCATGCCCGACTCCGGCACGTCGTTCACCTGGGCCACCCGGGCGTTCGGACCCTGGATCGGCTGGATGGGCGGCTGGGGGCTGGTCGCCGCCACCATCATCGTGCTCTCCAACCTGGCGGCGGTCGCCGTGGACTTCTTCTACATCCTGCTCGCCCAGCTCACCGGCAATGCCGCCATCGCCGAGTTGACCCTCAACCTATGGGTCAACATCCCCACGACGCTGGTGTTCATCGCCGCCGCGTGCTGGATTTCCTATCGCGGCATGCAAACCACCAAGACCTTCCAATACTGGCTCGTCGCCTTCCAGCTCATCGTGTTGACGTGGTTCGCGATTGCCGCATTCAGCCACGTCAACAACGGCACGGCCTTCGACCCCACGCCCATCTCCCTTGACTGGTTCAACCCCATGGCGGTGGAATCCTTCGGCGCATTCGCCGCCGGGGTCTCCCTGTCGATCTTCATCTTTTGGGGCTGGGACGTCACCCTGACCATGAACGAGGAAACCAAGAACCCGGACAAGGTCCCTGGCCGCGCGGCAACCCTCACCGTGCTGATCATCATGGGCATCTACATGGTCATCTCCCTTGCCGTGATCGCCTATGCGGGTGTCGGCGAGACGGGGCTCGGCGCGGGCAATCCGGAGAACCAGGAATCGATCTTCGCGGTCCTGGCCGGACCCATCATGGGCCCGTTCGCGATCCTGATGTCCTTGGCCATCCTGTCCTCCTCCGCCTCCTCACTGCAGTCGACCCTGGTGTCCCCGGCACGCACGTTGCTGGCCATGGGCTACTACAAGGCATTGCCGGAAACCTTCGGAAAGATATCCCCGCGTTTCATGTCCCCGTCGGTGGCAACGATCACCGCAGGTGCGGCGGCCGCGGGCTTCTACGTCATCACCCGGCTGCTCAGCGAGAACGCCCTCTGGGACACCATCACGGCCCTGGGCCTGATGATCTGCTTCTACTACGGCGTCACCGCGCTGGCCTGCGTCTGGTACTTCCGCCGCGAGGCCTTCGACTCGCTGCGCAATGTCTTCTTCAGGTTCCTCGCCCCGCTGGTGGGAGGGGTGATCCTGTTGGTGATGTTCGTGAGCACCGCACGGGATTCGATGGACCCGGACTACGGCTCGGGTTCCAACATCGGCGGCCTGGGCATGGTGTTCATCCTGGGCGTCGGGGTGCTGTTGTTGGGCGTGGCCATCATGTTCTACATGCGGGTGCGCAGCCCAGGGTTCTTCAAGGGCGAAACGCTCAAGCGCCTGAAATAACCCGGAAAGCCCAGGGCCAATGATGCAGCTGCCTGCCGGATCACGACATCCTGTCGCCGGTGGGCAGCTGTCGTCGTTAAGCCGCCAAGGCAACGCCTGCCGCGGCCCGATGGCGGCATGGGAGAATTGGGAGCGCGGGATGGAATTTTCCGGCCCCCAAATCCACCCTTTGATGAAAGAGAGTCATGAGCGAGGAACTTGTGGTGCTGTTGGCGGCAGACGGCACCCGCATCGGCACCGAGTCCAAGGCAAGCGTGCACACGGAGAACACCCCGTTGCACCTGGCGTTTTCCTGCTACCTCTATGACGGGGAGGGCCGGATCCTGATGACCCGGCGCGCCCTGGGCAAGAAGACCTGGCCGGGGGTGTGGACGAACTCATTCTGTGGCCACCCCGGTGCCGACGAATCCTTCGAGACCGCCATCGCCCGCCGTGCCGGGCAGGAACTGGGCACCACCATTGCCGGGATCCGTCCGCTGCTTCCCGACTTTGCCTACCGCGCCGTTGATGCCTCGGGCATCGTGGAGAACGAGGTCTGCCCGGTCTTTGCCGCCCGGATTTCCGGGGAACTGGCGCCCAACCCGGATGAGGTTGCCGAATACGCGTGGGTTGCCCCCGCCGACCTGCAGGCCGCCGCCAGGGCCACGCCGTTCGCCTTCTCCCCGTGGTTGCTGGAGCAAATCGCCCAAGGCTCATTGGACGAAACCCTGCCCTAGGCCGGACTGTGCCGCTGGGAAAGGCAACGCACGTCAAGGCGGCATAAGCGGGTTCCCGCCCGTCTCCTGCGGGAACGCAATTTAGTAGGAAGCCCTAGTAAGTTTTGAAGGTTCCTAGTAGTCTCGCGATTGAATGCAAAGCCCAGCATCACAAGGAGAACTCGGATGAAGATCGTGGTTTTGATCAAGCAGGTTCCGGACACAGCGGAGGAACGCAGGTTGTCCCCGGACACCGGAAGGGTCGACCGCGAAGCCACCGACCCGGTCATCGACGAAATCACCGAAAGAGCCCTCGAACTGGCCCTCACGGTCAAGGACCGGGACAAGTCCACCGAGGTCGTGGTCGCCACCATGGGCCCCGCCGACGCTGCCAAGTCCATCCGCAAGGCATTGTCGATGGGAGCCGATTCCGGCATCCACATCCTGGATGATTCGCTGGCAGGAGCCGACATGGTCCTCACCGCAGCGACGCTGGCCGCGGCACTGCGCGACACCGGCGCGGACCTGGTCATCGCCGGAAACGAGTCCACCGACGGACGGGCCGGAATGATCCCGGCAATGATCGCCGAACACCTGGGCCTGCCGCTGTTGGGCTCCCTGGTGTCAGCGGAAATCGGAGGCGACGCCGTCGCCGGGGTGCGGCTCTCCGAGGTCGGCACGCAGGAAGTCACCGCGTCCTACCCCGCAGTCCTCACCGTCACCGAACGTTTCGAGGAAGCCCGCTTCCCCAACTTCAAGGGCATCATGGGCGCCAAACGCAAGCCGCTGGCAACCATCTCCGCCGCCGATCTCGGGGTCTCCGTCCAGGTGCGCAGCACCGTGCTGGATGTTGCGCAGCGTCCCGCACGCACCGCCGGCCGCAAGATCGTCGACGACGGGAACGCCGCCGCCGAACTCGTCGACTTCCTCGCCGCCCGGCGCCTGATCTAGCAAAGGTCCCCCTCCATGCCAAGCATCCTTGCCCTCATCGAACTCACCCACACCGGACACGCCACCGCATCGGCGCGTGGCCTGCTTGCCGTGGCCGCACGCCTCGGCACCCCCGTCGCCGTCACCGTGTCCAGCGTTCCGCTGCCGCCCGAGACAGTGGCCACGCTCGGCGAGCTCGGTGCCGCCAAGATCCACGCCGTGGAAACGGCAGAGGCGAACACCTCACTGCTCACGCCCCTGGTCGACGGGCTTGCCGACGCCGTGACGGCCCACGACCCGGCGGCAGTGCTCCTGGCCGCATCGGTCGATGGCCGCGAGGCTGCAGCCCGCTTGGCTGTGCGCACCGGCGGGGGACTGCTGGCCGATGTCGTGGACGCGGCCACGTCAGATTCCGGGATCGTCACCGAACATTCCGTCTTTGGCGGCAGCTACGCCGTACACGCCACCGTGTCCGGTGCCCTGCCCATCATCACTCTGCGCCCGGGCGCCATCGACGAACAGGCAGCGCCTGCCACGGCCGAGGTCAACGTCGTCCGGCTCGAGCCGGGCACCGCGCGCACCGCCACCATCACCTCGCACGCCGATGTCCCGGAAGAATCTACCCGGCCGGAACTGCGCGGGGCTGCCACCGTGGTCTCCGGCGGCCGCGGACTGGGTTCGGCAGAGAACTTCGTGCTGGTCGAGCAGCTGGCCGATGCCCTCGGCGGAGCGGTCGGAGCCTCCCGCGCAGCCGTTGACGCCGGATTCATTGCCCAGGGGGCCCAAGTCGGGCAGACCGGGGTCAGCGTGTCCCCGCAGCTGTATTTGGCCCTGGGCATCTCCGGGGCCATCCAGCATCGCGCGGGCATGCAGACGGCCAAGACCATCGTGGCCATCAACCGTGACGAGGATGCCCCGATTTTCGAGATCGCCGATTTGGGTATCGTTGGGGATGTGTTCACGGTGGTGCCGCAGGTGGTCGAACTGCTCAAGTCCCGCTCCTGAGCCACCCCGAACGCACCTACCAACCACGAACACGAGGAACATGAGATGACCGCACGGTCCACCCCCAGGAAACAGGCAGCCAACAAGTGGGTGCGCGCCGGCATCATCGCGGGATCGCTGATCGTCCTGCTGGTCATCGCCGTATTCATTGCCCGCTGGCTGGTCACCCTTGAGGACGTCAAGACCTGGATGGCCACCTACACCGGGCATTCGGAGCTTCCCGCGGGCACGCCGGTGGGGTTCCCCGCGTGGCTGGGATGGCAGCACTTCCTGAACGTCTTCTTCCTGGTGCTGATCGTGCGCACGGGCTGGCAGGTGCGCACCGTGACCCGGCCGGCCGCGCACTGGGTACGCAACAACAAGGGCCTGATCCGCACCAAGGGCGCTCCCGCCCGAATCAGCCTGGACCTCTGGTTCCACCTCACGCTTGACGCCCTGTGGGTGCTCAACGGGATCATCTTCGTCATCGTGCTCTTTATTACCGGCCAATGGGCGCGGATCGTGCCCACCAGCTGGGACATCATCCCTAACGCCCTCTCCGCCGGGCTCCAGTACCTCTCGCTGAACTGGCCGACCGAGCACGGCTGGGTCAACTACAACGCCCTCCAGGTGCTCACCTACTTCGTGACCGTCTTCATCGCCGCCCCGCTGGCGATCATCACCGGCCTGCGCATGTCCGGCGCCTGGCCCAAGAAGGCAGTTGCGCTCAACAAGGCCTACCCCATGGAACTTGCCCGGGCGCTGCACTTTCCGGTCATGATCTACTTCGTCGCCTTCACCGTGGTGCACGTGGCACTGGTGCTGGCCACCGGGGCATTGCGCAACCTGAACCACATGTACGCGGCCAACGACTCGGCCGGGTTGACCGGGCTCATCATCTTCGCCGTGTCCATCGTGGTGATCGTGGGCGTCTGGTTCCTGGCCCAGCCGGTCTTCCTGCGCCCGATCGCCTCGTTGACCGGAAAGGTCGGCAAGTAGCCGAACCCCCGGTTCGGCCCCCACCCACCGAAGTGAACCCGACCTCCGCCCACCGCACAGACCCAGGAGCCGAGCATGTTTGAACTCACCGAAGACCAGAAGGCAATCGTCGAGATGGTGGGGGACTTCGCCACCGAGCAGCTTGCCCCGCACGCCGCGGCCTGGGACAGGGACCACCATTTCCCCGTCGACGTCCTGGCAGAGGCCGGGCAGCTGGGCATGGGCGGGATCTACGTGCGCGAGGAATTCGGGGGCTCGGGCATGAGCCGGCTGGACGCAGCCCTGATATTCGAGGAGCTGGCCAAGGCCGATCCGACCATTTCCGCCTACATTTCCATCCACAACATGGTGGCGTGGATGATCGATCGCTTCGGCAACGACGAGCAGCGAGCGGCCTGGGTGCCGCAGCTATGCACCATGGAGATGCTGGGCAGCTATTGCCTCACCGAGCCCGGAGCAGGCTCCGACGCGGCGGCGCTGGCCACCAGGGCCGTGCTCGACGGGGACTCCTACGTGCTCAACGGGACCAAGCAATTCATCTCCGGAGCCGGATCCTCGGGCGTGTACCTGGTGATGGCCCGGACCGCCGACACCGGAAGCGCCGGAATCACCGCGTTCATAGTCCCGGACGGAACCCCGGGTCTCTCCTTCGGGGCGCTGGAGGCGAAGATGGGCTGGAACGCCCAGCCCACCCGCCAGGTGGTCATGGAAAACGTCAGGATCCCGGTGGGCAACCGCCTGGGCGATGAGGGCACCGGTTTCGGGATCGCCATGAAGGGCCTCAACGGTGGACGGGTGAACATCGGAGCCTGCTCGGTCGGCGGCGGCCAGGCGGCCATGGACAAGTCCATTGCCTACCTGAAAGAGCGCGAGGCCTTTGGCAAGCCGCTGATCGCACAGCAGGCGCTGCTCTTCGAAATCGCCGACATGGAGACCGAGCTGGAAACGGCGCGGACCATGATTTGGCGGGCGGCGGACGCCCTGGACCGCGGGACGGACGACACCGTGCGCCTATGCGCCATGGCCAAGCGCGTGGCCACCGACGCCGGATTCAAGGTTGCCAACACCGCACTGCAACTGCACGGCGGCTACGGCTACCTCTCCGAGTACGGGATCGAGAAGATCGTCCGCGACCTGCGGGTGCACCAGATCCTGGAGGGCAGCAACGAGATCATGCGCATGGTCATCGGGCGAATGGCTGTGGAGCGCTAACCCCGCGTCGCGGTCGGCAGCCGCCCGCTAACGCATGCCCGCAGTGGCCCCCCATCTCGATTTCGACCGTCTTGGCGGGGGCCGATGCTGCGATGAGGGTCCCCCTGAACGGGCCAGGCCGGACCGACCACCGGTCGATATTGCACGTGATTCGGCGAGCCGTGCCCGGCAACGAGTGCCTCGGGACCCGGCCCGCCGAAAAATCGGTGCGGTTACTTCCCTGCCCATGCAGTGGCTTGGACCTCAACCAGAAGTTCGGGTGCCAGCAGCGGCGCCACGATGGTGGCGCGTGAGGGACGGTGGCCACCGAAGGTGTCAACCCATGCGCGGTTGTATTCGCCGGCCATGGCTGCGTCGTTGATGTAGACCGTCGTGGTGGCGACGGCGTCGAGTCCCAGATCATAGGCCGCCAGGACGGTCTGCAGGTTCTTGAGGGTCTGCACCGTCTGTGCGTAGATGTCGCCCTTGCCGACCAAGACCTTGTTTTCGTCCTTGGAGACCATCCCTGAAACAAAGACCAGATCGCCTGCGCGGGTCGCGCTCGGGAAGGGACTTGCCTCGGTGGTCATGCCTGCAACGTCGATATTTGTAAGGCTCGCAGCGCCCATGATGCTCCTCTGTCCGATGTGGTGTGGGCAGCAAGGTGCCACCCAGAAAAGACTAGGGCATCGAGCGGGCAGTCACCGGGACCCCAGTGCGGGTCTAGCGCAGGTGGTTGAGAAGCGCCGTGGTGCGGTACGGGATCACATCGCGCAGGATCATGGACGTCGAGGTCCTGGTGATTCCCGGGCAGAGGCGGATTTCCTCGCTGACGCGGTAGAGGTCATCCGGGTCCTTGGCGACGGCGCGGATCAGCAGGTCGGTGTCGCCTGCCGGGGCGACGCATTCAAGGACCTCGGGAATCAGGCTCAACGCCGCGATGGCTTCTTCTAGGTGCGATTGGTCCAGCTCCGCGCTGACGACGGCGGAAACTCCGCGACCAACCGAAGCCGGCTTCACGCGGCTGGAGTTCGGGCGCAACGCCCCGGAGCTTGCAAGCCGCTCCATGCGGGTCTGTACGGTGCCGCGCGCCAAACCCAATCTCTGTGCGAGCATCATCGTGGGAACCCTGGGATCCTCATCCAGGGCCAAGAGAATGCGCCTATCCGTATCATCCAGTTGGTACGATTCCGGCGTCATTCCGGCTCCTTCGCCTAGGTTCGGTCAGACTGACCAAGTTGTTCGGTAGCTACCGCTCCATGTTAGTCAAAATGATCAGTGATTCCCAACTGTGTTGCACGGTATGCCCGGTTGTTGCTTTAGTAGTTGTTAGAAGCTAAACCAAGGTCACAAGCTACGGTAGGCAGACCCCCGTAGCGGGACCGGATCCAGGCCACGCTACAGGTTGGCCCACAAGGTCTCAGGTCGAAACGTAAGAGTGGTCCGCAAAGATTCCAACAACGTGGAGTCATCGCGGACCACTCTTGTTTTTTGTCGGGATACCGCCGCTTCGTTGACCCGAAAAGCGCCGAAGTTATCCACAAATGTGTCTGGTGACGCTTTGCTGGTTGCGGGAGCATGTAGCCTTCAATGCATGAGGTTCATGCGTCTAGAAGATGTCGCCGACGAGTTGAATGTAAACCTGCCGCAGGTGCGGTCTTTGGTGCGCAGCGGGGACCTTCCGGCAATCAAGATTGGCGGACGCGGAGTGTGGCGGGTGGAGCGCAGCGAACTCGAAGCGTACATCCAGCGCCAGTACACAACGGCGCGAGAATCCATAGAGACCGGAACCGCAGAAGGCAACGATGAAGCGTGATTTGGCCGGCCGACGATTTTGCACGTGGGCCAGGACGGGTCTAGGCTAAAAATGTTGCGGGTCCAGGCCGTAACGCGGGGCATTAGCTCAGTTGGTAGAGCGCTTCGTTCGCATCGAAGAGGTCAGCGGTTCGATTCCGCTATGCTCCACACATGGCACCCGCCGGAACCTTAAGGTTTTGGCCGGGTGCTTTTGTTTGAGCCGGCTGGTTCCAGGACGGGCTCCCAAGCCGTGACCGATACGGCACCGCCGTCAATGATGTCCAGGTCCACCTGCGAACTGTGGCGCAACGTTCCTGAATACGGTGCCACCAGCATGGTTCCGGTGCGCACATCGCCGGCTGCCGCCATCGCATTCCAGCCAAGATATGCCCGTGCGCTCTTGCCGGGCGGCAGGGTGATGGTCGAGACCCCGGGGTCGTCAGTCATGAAGGATCCGCCATGGACCACCAACACCTCTATGGCCCACCCTTCGGCGTTGTTGAAGGCGATGTCGGGATAGGACTCCACGACGCAAGGCCCGGTCCCGGTATTCGTCAGGTCAAAGCCCATGCCCCGGTGTCCGGTCGCACCCTCGGGTTCGTGCCAAGAGATTGACACGTCTTCGCCCGGGCACCAGTTGTCCTTGGCAGGCTGGAAGGCGTCCGACCGGTCCGGCCAGCCGTATGGTGTCGGTGAGGGAGTGGCCGGCGGCGGCGGTGCAGCCTGCGGGGTCCGGGCTTCTACGGTGTAGGTGTACGCGGCGGGGATCGTGACGACTAGTATCACCGCGAGGAGCCCTGCGATCAGCAACGGCATGGCATCGGCAGGTCGCCGCACGGCCTTCGGGCCGGTTAGCGGCTTGGCGGATTTCATGACGAGGGTTCCCGCCAAAGCCGGCAGCCAGCCCCAGACGATTCCCCAGTAGCCGGCCGCCAGCAAAGCGGGCTGGATATCGTCCAGCAGCCAGGCCAAGCGCGCCGGCGGCCAAGAGGCAACGATGTAGCCGAGGGAGGACAAGGTCGCCGTGGCGAAACCGGCAAGGACGATGGCCATCCATGTGGCAAGGAATCCGAGAGGTTGCCGACCAGCCGGCATGCCAGTGCGCCGCAGCAGCAGGAGCGTAAACGCCATCACTGCCAGGACAGAAAAAAGTGAAAGCAGGATCGGCCACGGCTGGGCCGATTGCCAAGTTCTCATTGAAATTGTCTCGGGGAACAACATGCGGGTGAATTGGGTCGGCAGGCGGACCTGGTGGGCGAGCGTCAGGCCGCTCAACGCGCCGCTGAACAGCCAGCCGATCCCTGCCCCGCCGACGATCCATGCGGTCCCGATCGTTGTTTTTTCGTGTCGTCCCATGCCACCGAGCCTATCCGAGCTGACTCGCGGTTCGAATGACCCCTCGACGCTGACAGGTGTGGATCTGTCACCAATGAACCACCGATCCGCCAAGGATACTTGCGCGACATCCGGGCAGACGGAGCCCATCATCTTCGACCTCAATTCGCGCCGACGGGCTTCATGCCGCCGGACATGGCCTCGCACCATCGCGAGTCACATAGGGACGTGCCGGAGCACCGACGGCAGGATGCCGGCAGTCCGCTCACGGCCATGTCGGCCGCGGGAATTGCCCCCTTTTTCGATCGCGACGACGCCCCATGTCCCGGAGGCTTCGGGGCGAGGGGTCAAGACTTTTTCTGAGGCAAGGTTAGGACGACCCGTGTACCGTAAGCCCTATGGGGCGGTCCATTTTGGACTGCTCCACATAGGAAGAGAACAAGACGCATGGGCTTTAATAACGAACTAACACTGGGTGTCATTGCAACTTCGAACAAGGTGGACGAAAAGCGTTTGCCGATCCACCCATCACATTTTGAACGGATTGACCCGCGTTTCAAGAACCTCATCACGGTTGAAGCCGGATACGGGGCGGCTTGCGGCATGGACGACGAACAGCTCGCACCTTTCGTCGGAAGGTTTGCCACCCGCCAGGAAACCATCGCCGGCAGCGACATCGTACTTTTGCCCAAGCCCCAGGTCTCGGATCTGATGGAAATGCATGAGGGGCAGACGCTGTGGGGCTGGCCGCACTGTGTCCAGGACACTGCGCTGACGCAGCTGGCCATTGACAAGAAACTGAACGTGATTGCCTTCGAGGCCATGAACCACTGGGGCACGGACGGCAGCTTCGGACTTCATGTGTTCCACAAGAACAATGAGCTGGCGGGCTACTCGTCGGTCATCCATGCCCTGCAGCTCTGCGGCATGACGGGTGACTATGGGCGCAGGCTATCGGCAACCGTCATTGGGTTTGGCGCCACCGCCCGTGGAGCGGTCACCGCCCTGCGGGCCCATGGCGTCCACGACGTGCGCGTCCTGACGAGTCGGTCTGTAGCCGCGGTCGCTTCACCCATCCACTCGGTCCAAATGGTGCAGTTCGACCAGGACGGCGGGCCGAATCTGAGCGAGGTCATCACAGACGAGGGACGATTGCCGCTGGCGCCGTTCCTGGCCGAAAGCGACATCGTGGTGAACTGCACGCTGCAGGACCCGAACTCCCCATTGATGTATCTGCAGACCAAGGACCTTGCGGCGTTTTATCCGGGCAGCCTGATCATCGATGTTTCGTGTGACGAGGGAATGGGTTTTGAATGGGCCAAGCCCACCACCTTCGCCCAGCCGATGTTCACCGTGGGCCGGAATATCAACTACTACTCGGTTGATCACAGCCCCTCCTATTTGTGGAATTCCGCAAGCTGGGAAATAAGCGAAGGCCTGTTGCCGTTCCTAAATTCGGTAATGGACGGACCGACGGCCTGGAAAGAAAACGAAACGATTGCCCGGGCCATCGAGATTCGTGACGGCGTTATCCAGAACCCGGCCATCCTGGAGTTCCAAAACAGGTCTGCGGAATACCCGCATATGATGGCAAAGGACTGATTCCCGGGACAGGTTCGGGAATGCGGAAGCAGCGGTAACCGCCCGGCAGCCGTGGCACCAGGAGGCGATGACATGGGTACCCTCTTCTCCGAGAGTTTTCTGGGCCGACCCAGGCGGGAACTTGCACCCGGGGCATACTGGGTTCCCGACTGGCTGGGTCCGGAGGAGCAGCGCTGGCTGGTAGCACGGTTCCACGAATGGGGGCGGGGGCCCGTGCCGCCGCGTGCGGCAAAGATCGGCGCCCATGAGATGTCGGTGCAGACCGTTTGCCTGGGTTGGCACTGGCGCCCCTATGCCTATTCGCGCGAGGCCACCGATGTCAACGGCAATAGGGTGCTGGATTTTCCTGACTGGATGGTCCGGCTTGGCCGCAAGGCGATCTTCGCTGCGACCCGGGATGCTGTAGCGGCTGAGCAGTACACCCCGGACACTGCGCTCGTGAACTATTACGGGGCCGAATCCAGGATGGGCATGCACCAGGACCGCGACGAACGGTCGGTCGCACCGGTGGTCTCAATCTCCATCGGTGACTCCTGCCAATTCCGGTTCGGAAATACGCGGAGCCGGAACAAACCCTACGAGGACATCCTGCTGGCTTCGGGAGACCTGTTCGTGTTCGGAGGGCCGGCCCGACTTGCCTACCACGGGGTCACCAAGATCCTGCCCGGCACGGCGCCGGCCGACTGTGGGCTTGAAACGGGACGCATCAACATCACCATGCGTGTCACGGGCCTGTCGGACGGCTAGCGCGAGCTTTTATTGCCCGGGTAGATTCACGACCGTTTGAACGGCCAGATGGTCGCTGGGCCCGGCTTCGACATTGGTGTTCGAGGTGACTTCCAAGCCACGGACCAGGACATGGTCAAGTCGCATCATGGGGAAGGGCGAGCGTGGCCACGTGAAGCCAAGGAGCCCGTCATCCTGATTGGGCTCTTCGAGAATCGAGGAAATCTTCTTGAAGGCGCGGTCGGTACTAGTTGCATTGAAGTCACCCACGGCCATCATGTTTTCCTCGGGATCGGCCTGAACCACGGCTGCCAACTGCCTCAGCATTTCGTCGCGGTCGACGTGGTCGTTGGGACGGGCCGAGGCGGCATGGATGACGTACAGCCGAAGGCTCCCGGAGTCTGCATCGACCTGTGTTGAGAGGGCACGCTTCCAGCCCAGGCCCAATTCGAGTGGTTGGGAGTTCGTGAGTGGGTACTTGCTCCACACTCCCACGGTGCCCACCACGAAGTGGTGTGGATAGACATCCTCAAGTGCGGTGCTGACGCGCTGGGCGCTGCCGGCATCAAGTTCCTGCAAGGCAATGACGTCGCTTCCGTCCTCGGCCAGTTCGAGAGCCGATTGCGCGGCACCCCCGGTGCCTGCCTTGATGTTCTGGCTGCTGAGCGTCAATGTGGCGGCACCCGCCTGGGGCGCGGACCATGACAGCGGAACAATCGCTGGACCAAAGATGAAAAACCAAGTCAAAATGGGGATCAGTAGCACGACCAAGGAGGTCCGGCTACGGGACGCCAAGGCGAGCAGGAGCAACGCCGGTACCGCCAGGCCCATCCATGGTGCGGCGTTGTCAAGGAGCAGACCCAAGCCCAGGAGATCGGGAACCCGGGCGTGGAACGCCATCAGCGCGGCACTTGCCAGGGCACCAATAATCACCAGAAAACGCAGGAACCGATGGGCACGCGATCGGCGGCGTTGCGTACTTTTCACAGCGCGGGACCGGGCAGAATAATCAGACATCGCTACCAAGGGTCGCACATTGGCCTGATTGGAGCGTGGACCGGGGCTGTGATTCGGCCAAGGATTTCCCGGGTGCACCCGGATTGGATCTGGCAAAGTGCGGGCTGGCTACCGACCTCTCGACTACGAGGGCTCAAGGTGAGATTCTAAAACTAGAAATCCTAACGGCTACTCCGATTTCCCGGACCTGGCGGGTCTTGCTGGGTGGCACCATTCTGACAGGAGACGAACACCATGAGTGAAGCGGCAATGGCTGAATCGACGACGCAAGGTGAGTTGGGGACCGTGGTGATTGGTGGCGGTCTTGCCGCAGCGCACTGTGTCCATGCATTGCGCGAGGGCGGCTACACCAAGCCGATTACACTCATCGCCTCCGAGAACGAAGTTCCCTATGAGCGGCCTCCGCTGTCCAAGGAGTACCTCCAAGGCAGAAAACCCGCGCAGGAGCTGCCGCCCTTCACCGCCGACTGGTATGCCGAGGCCGACGTGGATCTCCGCCTGGGCGTCACCGCTGAATTCATTGACGTTTCCGCCAAGAAGGTCGAGTTGGGCGGCCCCGTATCCGTGGGTTATGAAAACCTCGTGATCGCCACAGGTTGCCGTTCCCGGTTAGGTGGTCGCAACGCCAACATGGAGGGGTGGGACCTGCCCGGCGTGTACACGCTCCGGTCGCTTGAAGACGCCAAACGGCTCAAGGAGCAGCTTGTGTCCGGCAAGAATCTGGTCATCATTGGCGCAGGATGGATCGGCATGGAGGTCGCAGCCTCGGCGCGCGCTGCCGGAGTGGAGGTCACCGTCATTACTCCGGATCCAGTTCCACTGGCTACGGCGATGGGCTCCGAATTCGGTTCCCATGTGGCGCAGCTCCATGTCGCCAACGGCGTCCAATGCCGATTCGGGACCGGCGTCAGCGGGATCGCCTTGGACCCGGATAAGGGATTGGCCGTGCAGACCCCGACCGGTGACATCCCCGCGGACTTCGTGCTTCTGGCCATTGGCGCGGTGCCGAACAACGAACTGGCCGTGGCCGCCGGACTCGAGATCGGTACCGGGGTCGTGGTCGATGAGCACCTGCGCAGCAGCAACCCGGACGTCCTGGCCATCGGCGACATAGCCGAGGCCCGCAACACCGCCCTGGGTCGAGCCATCCGGGTCGAACACTGGGACAACGCCATCCGCCAGGGCAAACTTGCGGCAGCCACCATCCTCGGACGCGACGAATCCTACGATTGGCTGCCGTACTTCTTTACCGACCAATTCGATTTAGGCATGGAATACGTCGGGGACCGCGGAGCCGATGACGAAGCCGTCGTGCGCGGTGACATGGCCTCGGGGGAGTTCATCATCTTCTGGCTGCGCAAGGGCGTGATCACCGCCGCCATGAACGTGAACATCTGGGATGTCAACGACCACCTTCGCACCATGATCGGGAAGAACATCCCCGTCGCCACGCTCCAAGACACAGACAACGACCTGATGGCGCTGTAGCACCAAGTCAGCGGTCCTTGGGTCGGCCACCGGCGGGAGGTCCCTGACGGCGTGAAGGGGTGCAGTATCCGCTGAAACAGTCGTGGCCGTGGGCATGCTCACGAACATCCCTGTCAGCGGCTGTGGCCACGTAGGCTTGAGGAGGCGGCGACGAGGCCAGATGCACCGCGCACTGCCGCCTACCCTCCGCTGAACCATTGAAAAGGTACCCGTGAATTCCGACGTAACTGCCCTGGGCAACAGCCGGTCGAGCAGCAGCACCCAATTGTCCGGACGGCAACTGTTCCTGGCGGTCGTGGCGCTTGCCATGGGCGGGTTCGGGATCGGCACCACGGAATTCACCATCATGGGCCTGCTTCAGGAAGGCGCAGCGGACCTAGGTGTCAGCAACGCCCAGATGGGTCTGCTGATCTCCGCCTACGCATTGGGTGTTGTTGTCGGCGCCCCGATTCTGACCGCATTGGGCGCCCGTGTCGCCCGCAAGACCATGGTCCTATGGCTCATGGCGTTCTTCACCCTCGCCAACCTCGGCTCGCTCTTTGCCGCGAACTACGAATGGATGCTCGTTTCCCGGTTCCTTGCCGGTCTCCCGCATGGGGCCTACTTCGGCATTGCAGCCATCCTGGCCGGCACGTTGGTGCCCGCATCGATGCGGGGTCGCGCCATCGCGTGGGTGATGATGGGTCTCGCGGTCGCCAACGTGATCGGCGTACCGGCGGTGACCTTCCTGGGACAGAATCTGGGCTGGCGCTGGATGTTCGCAGTCGTCGGTCTCGTGGGTGCCTTGACGTGGGTCGCCATTCGCTTGTTCGTGCCGTTTTCCCCGGCACACCAAGGCGCCAGTATCCGCAGGGAACTCTCGGCACTGCGCAGTGGGCAGGTCTGGATGGCCATGTTGACCGGCATCGTCGGCTTTGGCGGATTCTTTGCGGTGTATTCCTACATCAGCCCGATCCTCACCGATGTCACGGGGCTGCCGATCACGGCCGTCCCGCTGGTGCTGGGCCTCTATGGGGTCGGCATGGTGGTCGGTTCGCTGATCGGCGGCCGACTGGCCGACTGGTCCGTACTGGGAGCCATCTATGTGGCAACAACCGCCATGGTCGTGTTCATGACCGTGTTCGGCCTCGTATCCACCCATGCGGTGCCGGCACTGATCCTGGTCTTCATCCTGGGCGGAACCGGATCGCTGCTGATTCCTGCGCTCCAGGCATTGCTCATGGACTCCGCACCACACGCCCAATCCCTGGCCGCCTCACTGAACCACTCGGCACTGAACGTTGCCAACGCGCTTGGTGCGGCGCTGGGCGCCGCCGTCATCACCGCGGGATTGGGATACCGCGCACCTTCATTCCTGGGTGCCGGCCTCGCCTTGATCGGCCTGTTGCTGGCCTTGGCCACGGGATGGCGTGCCAAGCGACTTTCGTCGGCGGCAAGCTAGCAGGTTCGCTGTTATTGCCTCGCGCTATGCGTCGCCGGTTGCGGCACGAAATGTCGCGAGCTTGCGCTCCGTTGCCTCGTGGGCCTGTTCCATCAACAGCTTCATGGTGCCCACGACGTCGACGCTGCGGTCCACCAGCCACTGTTGTTGCAGTCCATCGGCCGTGGCCAGGACCATCCGGGTCATCGCGTGGAAGTACGCGAGTTCCTCGGCCGATGGCTTGGGCTTGTCGGCATAGTAGGAATCTTCGGACAACTTCAGCAGGCGGGCATTTCGTTCCTGGAAGTACGCAGCTGCGGGATGTGCGGGATCCGCGGCAGCTGCCGCCATGGTGACGTACAGGGCAATCAGCCCCGGTTCGTTGGGACCCTGCCCCAAGATATCCTCGAAGCGACCCTCTTGTTCGGCAATGGTTCCGCTGATTTCATTGCGGGCGTCGCGCTCGCGCAGTATCTGGACGAGCAAGTCTTCCTTGGAATCGAAGTAGTGCATCACGCCGGCCAGGGACAGGTCGCAAAGGCTTGCGACCTTGCGTAGCGATGTTCCCCGGTAGCCCTCGACGGCGAACACCTCCAGCGCGACATCTAGAATCTCGGCGCGTTTAGCGATGCCCTTTGCGTATGAACCACGAATTGCCATGTTGATAGAGTAGCGAGATTTTGGGCCATCTCTTACTAACCTGTCGTGCACTGGTATTGGGTACGAGTCCTGACCTGCAACGACGCGGTCGAATCCTCGCGCCGGCTCTCGGGAGTGGTGGATACTTCCCGTCGCGGGAGGACTGGTCGACATGCTGTGCCAAGATCGCTCTCGAGGCCTGTGATCGATGTCATGTTCGGATGGGCTGTCGTTGTTTTTCCGCTTGCTTTCGCGCTTAGGGGGCGCCTGGAGGAGACGTTTTCAGGGGGTAAGGCGCCAGTGGTCCACGCTCGATTGGCGCATGGGGCACATCGTGCTGTAGATTGTTATCTCGGTTCGGCAGCCTTTCGAGAAAGCCTTGAACTGATCCTTTTCGGGGGTATGGCGCAGTTGGTAGCGCGTCTGCATGGCATGCAGAAGGTCAGGGGTTCGAATCCCCTTACCTCCACGAAATACAAAAGGCCTCAAACATTGCGTTTGGGGCCTTTTGCGTTCCCTGTCAATGGGGGGGGGGGGGGGGGGG